>JASEJH010000215.1 GCA_030016455.1 Thermoanaerobacteraceae bacterium | reverse complement strand
CGGCCGACTGCGTAAAGCTCGGGCTGGAAGCGCTGTTGCCGGAAAAACCGGATTTTTTGGTTTCGGGAATCAATTTCGGTCCGAACGTAGGCACGGACGTCCTTTACTCCGGTACCGTTTCGGCGGCGATCGAAGGGATTATTAACGGCATTCCCTCAGTAGCGGTCTCGCTTGCCACCCACGACGAGCCGGACTTTACGACGGCGGTCCTTTTTATAGAAGACCTTTTGCCGGAGCTTGCCCGCCAGGTTCTGCCCACCGGGACTTTGCTTAACGTTAACGTTCCGCCCGGCAAACCCCGAGGAGTCCGGGTGACCAAGCTCGGAAACATCCGGTACGTAAACGTCATCGACCGCCGCACCGACCCGCGCGGCAGGATCTACTTCTGGATGGCGGGCGAGCCCCTGGACCTGGACGGCAACGACCCGGACACCGACGTCTGCGCCGTGAAGGAAGGTTTTATTTCGATTACCCCGGTGCAAATTGATTTAACCGATTATCTATTTATCGAAAAACTCAAAAAATGGTCCTTACCCTGGTCCTGGGAAAAGACCCGCGGGCAGGAGCAGCGCCGGGCGTAGCGGGCTTTTTCTTTTAGCGCGCAACCTCCCCGGCTAAAAACAAAGTGCCGCCGGCACGAGTTTGAACCGCAAGGTAGCCGGTTATTTTTTCCGCCTTCTCAAATCAAGAGTATTTCGTTGAAGCCGACGCGGGCCAGAAAGCCGGTCTGCCCGGTTTCGACCACCTGGACGTAGTCATACACCTGGATGTCTCCTCGTGGTCCCTCCTCCCCCGTAGGACTGGGGATGTGCCACCGTAAGGCGGTGACCTTTGTTCCGGCGGGCAACGGTGTCCCCGGAGCGTTTAAATTGGGCTCTTTTAGAAGGACGTCTTCCCTGATGAGCAGGTGGATCCGCTCGCTTCCTTCTTCAACCAACTCAATTCGCTGTAAGGTCAACCTGGCGAGGTCGGCAACGGCAGGGTCGGCGAACACGCTCTGCAAAGCCTCCTTAACCTTCTGGTTTAAACCGAGCCGGCCGAAGCTGATCACGGTGTAGACCCGCACCACGTCGCACGGATTTCGCAGCAACTGTAGCAGATAGGGGATTGCCCTGGGACCCAGCGCTTCCCATTGAAAAGAACCGATGTAGTAGATGCCGTGAATCTGCAGTGAACTCATCACGTCGCAGAACTGTGCCGCCGTTCGCTCCCAGGTCTCTTTCAGCTGTACCGGGTCGGGTATTTCCGGTCCGATCAGCAGCTCAGAACCGGCAAAGATAAGGCTGGGGTTCGGGATCTGGTTAATCGCCGCCAGGACGGCGATGGTGGTGTTGAATTGCCGGGACAGGCACCAGAGGGTGTCCCCCGGGAGCACAATGTAGTAGGGCCCCCCTCCAGCCTTGGGCAACTCCAGCCCCGGCTCGGGAATGATCAGCGGTTCCCCGGCAAAAATCAGGTCCGGGTTGCAGATCACGTTGGCTTCAAGAATTGCCTCCACCGTAGTGCCGAAGCGCCGGGCAAGGCGAAACAGGGTGTCACCGGGCCGTACAATGTACAACATGGTTTTTCCCTCCTCGGACCCATGATATTCCGGGGGTTCCGAAGAAGGTACAGAAGCGGTGGGATAGAAGTTAATTCGAAGTTGCGTCGTCTGGTTCTTTTACAATATCAGGCGCATTCGGTTTTGCAAGTAATCCTGGGTAAGAAGCGCGGTAAGTTAAAGAAGGGTGGGAGCGGAGTTTTGGAACGAAGGAAGGATGGTTTCCAGGAGATTCAGGCGGAGAAAGAGGTTTCGCGGGTTGAGAAGATCCTTGCCTTGGCTCTTTGCGCGTTCCTTTTACTTGGTGGTTTGCGTTTGGCTTCCAACATTGACCACTCTTTTCCGTATCCGGATTATGGCCAGTTGGAGCAAAAATATGCAATCGGCAGCATCCGGCAGGAACTTGACCTGCTCCGGGCAAAAGAGCGTGAGCTTGCGGAAGCGGTGGCCGGGCTGCGAGAGAGTGAGGTTGACGCCCGTGCAAAGTACGAATTTGCCCGTGAGGAGTACCGCACCTTACTAGAGCGCGGCACCGACGACCCCCTCAAGCGGGAAAAGTGGGAGCGGTCCCGGGAAGCTCTTGAGGCCGTGCAGGCACAAAGGGAACAGGCGGAAGGAACCTTAAAGGTTTTCACACAGCGGGTTTTGGCGCCGAAAGAAAAGGAACTGAACGAAGCAGAGCAGCAGCGGCAAGAGGAGTGGAATCGCCTGAGCCGGATCCGGGATATTAAAGCCGGGACGGCCTGTCTCGGTTATACACTGGGGGCCTTTGCCGCCGCTTGTTTTCTTTTTGGTTTCCTGCAGCGGAACCCCCGGTTCAACCGTTTTGCCATTATCGGCAGCAGTATCCTTGGGTTTGCCGCGCTTCAGTTACTGGTAGTTTCCCTGAAAATCGCCTATCCTTTTTTGCGGGGCGTGGTTCCCGTCGAATGGGTCGTGTCCGTCGGTGGTTCGGGTATTTGCATTATCGCTATAATTTACCTGCGACGCAGACTTTTTTCGGTGTCGCTTGTGAAGCGCCGGCGTTTATGGAAGGGAGAGTGCGCAGTCTGCGGTTTTTCGGCCTCCGGCGCCTTTTGTGCCTGGTGCGGTACGGCCTTACAAACCCCTTGCCCGCAATGCGGCCAGGAGACCGGTGTTTTCTATCCCTTCTGCCGGGTTTGTGGGAGTCCTTTAGAGGGAAAGCGCTTTTTTTAAAGGCATTGCGATCGGGTTCAGTGGCCGGACGACGGATTGTTGAGTTGTCGTTTGGCTAAAATCTTTCTTTCTTCCGCCAGGAGGAAGTACATGCGGCAGCGAAGGGTCGATTTGAGAAAAGGTGTTTTCCTGCTTGAGGAAGGGAATGCGATGAAGAAGCGGAAAAAAATGCTTTTGTGTCTGGACCCCGGTCACGGGGGGTACGACCCGGGGGCGGTCGGCCCTACCGGATTGAAGGAAAAAGACGTTACCCTTGCCGTTGCCCTTAAGGTGGGGTCACACCTGTCGGGTGCCGGAGTAGAGGTGATCTTCACGCGGAACAGCGACCAGGTGCCCTGGCCGGTAGATATTAATAAGGACCTGGCTGCCCGGTGCGAGATTGCGAACCGGGCGGGTGCCGACCTTTTTGTAAGCATCCACTGCAACAGTGCCATCAATCCGGATGCGCACGGGACGGAAACGTACTCGTTCCGGAACACCGGCCGGGCGGCGGATGCCGCAAGGATGATTCAAGCCCGGCTGGTGAAGGCCCTTGGGCTGCATGATCGCGGCGCAAAGACGGCCAATTACTATGTCCTCCGCCGTACAATAATGCCGGCGGTCCTCACCGAACTGGCTTTCATCAGCAACCCGCAAGAGGAACGGCTTTTGGCGCAGCCCGATTTCAGGGATAGGGCGGCGCAGGCCATAGCAGGGGCGGTGGCCGAGTACTTCGGCATTCAGATGCCGGAGGA
>JASEJH010000214.1 GCA_030016455.1 Thermoanaerobacteraceae bacterium | reverse complement strand
CTTGCCCAGGTAATTTCAACCGGCACTCAGCTAAAAAGCTTCCCGTCTATACGGAAAAGAATGCCCTGAGTGCTGGGCCAAAGCTTGCCATCTGCGAACAAGTGGAGCCCACTTTCGAGAAATTAGATTTAATAACACTCTCTTAGCACTTCTTTCGGAGGGGAAAAATGATCCCGCTCAGAGATACCGTTCGCTCCCGCAGCTTCCCGGTGGTCACCGTAACCCTCATCGCCCTGAACATTCTCGTCTTCCTGTACGAGGTTTCCCTGCCGCCGGGTGTACTTGACGACTTGGCGCGCACCTTCGGCGTGGTCCCGGCACGAGAACTGCCAGCGCTGCTGCACCACCCTTTCAGCCTGGCCACTTACGTTCCCTTCCTCACCGCGATGTTTCTGCACGGCGGCTGGTTTCACGTTCTGGGGAACATGCTCTACCTGTGGGTCTTCGGGGATAACGTTGAGGATACGCTGGGGCGGCCCCGCTTTCTTTTCTTTTACCTTCTGACCGGTTTTGCCGGCAGCCTGGCCCACATCCTGACCAGTCCGGGGACTACGATACCCACCATCGGTGCCAGCGGTGCGGTGGCCGGTGTCCTGGGCGCCTACTTCGTCAGTTTTCCACGCGCCCGGGTACTGACCCTTTTGCCGATCTTTGTCTTCATTACGCTGGTGGAACTCCCCGCGGTGCTTTTCCTGTTCTTGTGGTTCGGGATGCAGCTGTTAAGCGGTGTCGCTTCGCTGGCCATACCCGGCCAAACCGTGGCCTGGTGGGCGCACGTCGGCGGTTTTCTTTCCGGCGCCCTGCTCATTCAGTTTTTTCGCCGCTAATCACAACGTCAATCACCGGGCCCCCGGCGGTGTTTCCTTCTTGATAGAAGCGGAGCACCCTTGCACCAATGCCGCGGGTGAAGAGGTAGTTTATCGTTCCGGCAATGAGAACGCCGGCGAGCGGCAGCAGGCGGGGGATAAGCTGGCGCTGGCTGGCGCGAACCCCCAGGGCGATGAGCGTCCGCTCCAGGAATTCGGCGGTTAACTGTTTGGAGAACTGCGCCGCTGCAAGGCGGGTCAAACGCTGGTTCATGCTGTGGATGCCGGCGGCCGCGGTGAAGGCTACAAAGGCTTCCCGCTGTGCTTCAGGCGTTGCCGGGTCCCGGCCGTAAAGAACGGCCAGCTCAAGGACCAGGTTGGTAATAGCCCAACCGAGCACGGTGATGTCCACCGCCGCGCCAGCGAGGACGGCAATCAGGGTGCCCAGACCCGGGAAAACGGCCGGCAGGGCGGTCAGGCACCCTGTCAGAGCGCACCACCAGGATTTTTCCCGGATGAGCAGCCGGGCAAGTTCCTCTTTCGAAAGGTCCGGGTACTGCCGCATCAGGCCTTGCAGCCGCCGGCGGATGGCGCCGAGCGCGGCGGCGCTGAAGGGGTTGAAACCGAACATCTGCTTCCTCACCCGTGTTAATCATAACACCGGGCAAATAAAAAAGGAACACGCCCGTGCGGTGCGTGTTCCGTCGAGCCGGCTGTGTTTAATATCTGATGTCGCTCATCCAGTTCCATCCGCTGTTGTTGTCCCAGTTGTTGGCGCTGTCTTTGAAGCAAAGGTTGATCTGGTTCGTTCCGGTGACCGGCAACGAGGTCACGAAGGAACCGTCCGGTTCGCGCCTCATTTCAGTTGTGTTCGGGTTCTGCCAGCCGTCATACCCATAGTGGCAGAAGACGCGGTCGGCACCGCTCTCGGCGAGCAGGCCTTTGTAGCGGACCAGAACCTCTCTCCCCCTGATTGCCGGCGACGGGGAAATGTCAACCCGCTGGTCAGGGATGTGCTTACCGTTGGCAATGAACATGAGATCTCCCTCCTGTCATAAGCGAAGTTTTTTGCCTCCAATCTTTAGTGTTGGCATTATCCCCCGGTAAAAATACTTGAAAAATTTTAGTGAACGGGCCCTAACGCACCCGTCGGCGGGTTGACCAACCCAGGAGGTCGTAACCGATTCAGTAACCGGCGGCTGCTTCAAAGAGCAAGAAAGCGCCGAAGCCCGCCGCTGCCCAGGACCAGCCGGGAGCGAGCGCCGCGCTCACCCAGACGAGGGCGGAACCGGCGACGGCGCGGGCGGCGCGGTCGGCGGGACCAAGGTTCGGCTCAAAACTTAGTCTCATGATCTGCCTCCTCTTCGGCCCGCGTTTTTGGATCGTAGCGCGCCGGCACAGGGCTGCGGGCCGTGTAGCGGGTGTGCAGGATTCTCATCGCGGTGGGGCTCAAAGGGTATTCTAAGAATTCTTCATAAATCTTTTTCACCTGCGGGTTTTCGTGTGAGCGCCGGATTTCGCGCGAGAAATCGATGCGGTAGAGGGCGTCGGCCCGGTTGTGGCGGTAGTTGAGCGAAAGCTCCCGGTGCTCGCGGCCGGACAGGATCGGCTGGCCGCTGCCCCCGACGCAGCCGCCGGGACAGGCCATGATTTCGATGTAGTGGAACTCCTCGCCCGCCCTGATGCTCTCCAGCAGCCGCCGGGCGTTGCCGGTGCCGTGGGCAACGCCCACCCGCACGCGGTGCTTGCCCAGGTCCACCCAGGCGTCCTTGATCCCGCTTTGGCCGCGCAGGTCCTCCATGTCGATCAACCCCATTTCGTCGGGGTGGGTGACGGCGTAAGCGGTGCGGACCGCCGCCTCCATCACCCCGCCGGTTGCCCCGAAGATTGTACCGGCGCCGCTGGCAATGCCCATCGGGGTGTCGTAGTCCTCGTCGGGCAGGTTCACGAAGTCGATTCCCGCCTGGCGGATCATCCGGCCCAGCTCGCGCGTGGTCAGGACGTAGTCCACGTCCTTGAACTCCGCGGTGCCCATTTCCGGTCGGCTGGCCTCGTATTTTTTTGAGACGCAGGGCATAATGGCCACCACCACGATCCGGCGCGGGTCGAGCCCCTGCTTTTCGGCGAAATAGGTCTTGGCCAGCGCGCCGAACATCTGGTGCGGCGACTTGCAGGTGGAAAGGTGTTCAATCATCTCCGGGTAGAAGTGTTCGCAAAACTTGATCCAACCCGGGCAGCAGGAGGTGAGCATCGGCAGGGGCCCGCCGTTTTCGAGCCGCTCGAGAAACTCATAGGCCTCCTCCATGATGGTCAGGTCGGCGCAGAAGTCCGTGGAGAAGACCTTGTCAAAACCAAGGCGCCGCAGTACAGCCACCAGTTTGCCCGTAACGACAGTGCCCGGACGGAGGCCGAAAATTTCACCCAGGGTGACCTGGATCGAGGGAGCGGTGTTAACCAGGACGACCTTGTCCGGGTCGGCGAGCGCCCGCCAGACGTCGTCAATGCACTCGCGCTCGTAGAGCGAGGCTACGGGGCAGACAGTCACGCACTGCCCGCAGGTGATGCAGGCCACGTCGGCGAGGTCCAGCATGAAGGCCGGGGCGATGACGGTGTTGTAACCCCGGTTCTGGGCGGAGTAAACGTGCGCCTGCTGGACGTTGGAGCAG
>JASEJH010000213.1:2884-3527 GCA_030016455.1 Thermoanaerobacteraceae bacterium | reverse complement strand
CGGGTGTACTATGGCCTCTGCTGACTCCTGCCGGCTCAGTCATACCTCTCAGTATGGGTTGCCGAGTTACTCGGCGTTCCCGGCAGGCCTCCCCGGGTAAGAGCGTGCCTTTCCCTCCATCTGCCCGCCCCATTTACTCCCGGCAGTCTTCGAACGCTGGAGACTTCGCTTTGTATTGCAAGCTCATCCAACTGCCGGTAGCCTCCCCTGGGGTTCGTGGTCCTTGGGCCCAGCACTCAGGGGCCGGAGTGCTGGGCTACCTTCGTCGTTCGGGACTTCACCCTATAGGCAACGCCCATGCGGGGCGCGCAATCAAGCCGCCGGTTTGGCGGCCTTCCGCCCGGTTCTGATCTCGAACTTTGCCCCGTCCGTTTCAAAGACGACCGCCCCGTCCCTGTCCGTGCGGTAAACCCGCGTTCCCAGCCGTTCGAGCTTTTGAATCGCCACCGGGGCAGGTTGGCCGAAGCGGTTGCGCGCCCCGACCGAAATCACCGCGTACCCGGGACGCACCGCCTCGAAAAAGGCGGGCAGGAATTTTGCCGAACCGTGGTGCGGGACCTTTAATACGTCGCTTCTAAGCTCGGCTCCGTACTGCAGGAGCCGGTGCTGCCCTTCCTCCTCGACGTCGCCCGCGAAGAGGAAG
>JASEJH010000213.1:0-2874 GCA_030016455.1 Thermoanaerobacteraceae bacterium | reverse complement strand
GGAGCACCAGCGACGCGTCATTGAAAGCTGCCGGATCACGGCCGAGCGGCGGAAAAGGGGCTAAAACCGCGATTCTTACTGCCGGATCAAGCCGGATGCTGTCTCCCGCCTTGGCAGTGCTCACCGGCACCCCCTTTTCCCGGAGAAAAGCCAAGAGCCGGTCGAAGGCGTCGTCCACCCCCGGTTCGAGCGGGGGCACCACCACCAACCGCACCGGTATCCGCTCCACTATTGCCCGCGCACCGCCGCAGTGGTCCTCGTGCGGGTGGGTCAGGACCAGCACGTCGAGGCGCCGCACGCCCTCCCGGCGCAGGTACCGCACCACCCTCATCCCGGCACCGTCAACCAGTTCTCCCGCCAGTTCTCCCGGCCAGCCCCCCGCATCCACCAGCAGGGTGCCGCCGCCCGGCGTCCTGATCAGGGCAGAGTCTCCCTGCCCGACGTCAATGAAATCCACGCGCAGCGTGCGTTCCCCGGCGTCCAGCCAGCGGAAGAGGCCAAGCCAGGCCAAAACCACCAGCGCGAAGACCGCCGCCCGCGCCAGCCAGGAACCCAGGCCGGCCGATGCAGACCCTGCAGGTGTCAACGGCTTGCCGGTCGCCTTCCGCACCAACAGGTAAAGAAGACCGTACCAGAGAAGAACCAGTGTCCACGGGAAAGCAGGCACGTAAAGTACTGCGCCGGGCAGGCTTTGGAAGAAGCGTACCAGATAGAGAAACAGGTCCAGGCCGAAAGCGGCCGGCGCCGCCAGAATTTCACCCAGGGGCAGAAACAGAAGCCCAAATACCGCCGCCAGGATGCCGAAAAGGAGGATGAAACCGGTCATGGGTACCGCCACGATATTTGCCAGGAGCGCCACCGGCGAGACCAGACCATAGTGGAGCGCCACCAGCGGCAGTGTTCCCAGTTGCGCGCCGAGCGGCACCGCCAGCCCCCAGGCAAGGGCCGGCTTGATTGCCAGGCCCCATCGTGTGCCGGCGCGCCGCAGTAAGTCAACCAGCACCGGACCGAGATACAGGATTCCCCAGGTAGCGGCAAAGGAAAGCTGAAACCCCGGATCCTCCACTGCCAACGGGTTGGCAAGCAAAATAATCAGGGCCGCTACCGCCAGCGCCGTGGGCCAGTCCCGTTCCCGTCCCAGGCATTTCGCCCAGAGCAGCAGTACCGCCATCACCGTTGCCCGCACCACCGGGGGGTCGGCGCCCACCATCAGGTCGTAAAACAAAAGGGCGAGCACGGCAAACAAAAGGGTTGCGCCCGGACGCAACCGCACCAGCCGTGCCAGACCCAGTACAAAACCCAGCACCAGTCCCACGTGCAGCCCGCTTACACTCAGGATGTGAACGACACCGGTCTCGATAAAGGCCTCGTTGACCGCCGGGTCAATCGCCGCTCGCGTGCCGAAGGCGATGCCTTTGACCAGAGCGCTCTGTTCCGGCGGAAAAACCCGGTCCAGTATAGTGAAGAGCCGGCCCTTGAGCCAGAGCGCCGGCACCACCAGCGGGTTCGGCACCCCGTGGCCGAGCCGCGTGATTCCTTCCGGGCGCGCGTAAACCAGCACCCCGATGCCGCGCCGGGACAGGTAAGCCGCGTAGTCGAACTCCCCCGGGTTCCCCTCCGCCTGTGGCGGGTATAGAAAACCCTTCACCCGCAGAAGATCACCGTAGCCGAAAACATCTTCCGGCTCGCGGGTGACGACCAGCACTTTCCCGCCGCGGAAGCTCTCCTTGCCGACCCGGGCCTCGGCCACGCGCAGGACATAGCGCACGTCCTGCGTACGTACGTCCGGCTCGGCCACCACCGTACCGGAGAGTGTAACGTACCGGTCCGCGTAACCGGCGAGGGGACAGGCCGCTTCAGCCACCGCAAAGCGGGCCCCCACTATCCCGAGGATGAAGAAAAGGAAATAGATCAGGCGGTGGGTGCGCTGGCGGGCGTAAAAATAGCCGATAACGGCCACCAAAATCGTGAAAAGCGCAGCCAACAACGCCGCACTTCCCGGAAGCGGAAAGTAACGCGCCGCGAAGCACCCCCCGGCATACAAAGCCGTGAGCAGCACCAGCGGCGGTACGTTGAACCCCTTTCCCCCCGGCGGGCACTCTCTGACCAGTCCGGCGTCCTCGGCCATGGCGCTCCTTCCGCCCGCCCGGCGGCGCTCAGTGTACGGTAACGTGGTCCCGCAACTGGGCGAGCTTTTTCTCCCCGATTCCCGAAACGTTTAACAGTTCGTCAACTGAAGAAAACGGCCCGTTGGCCGTACGGTACTCGATTATCCGCTGTGCCAGCGCCGGCCCGATGCCCGGCAGTTCTTCCAAAGCCCTGCTATCGGCAGTGTTCAGATTTACTTTTTCTCCGGCAGCCGCCCCGCTTCCGGAGGCCGTCGCTCCCCCCGCCGCCACCGCAAAGGGGTTGCCCGGAGCCGCTGCGCCCGGTTCGACCGGCGGAGTTCTGGGCGGGACCACCACCTTCCGCCCGTCTTCAAGCACCTGGGCCAGGTTCAAAACATCCATATCCGCCTCCGGGCGCGGCCCGGCCTTCTGCACCGCGTCCAGCACCCGGCTTCCGTAAGGCAACCGGTAAACGCCGGGGCGATAGACGGCCCCCGCCACGTGAACGCAAATCTCCGGCGGTTTTTCCTCCTCCACGACCGCCGGCTCCTCCACCGGCACCTGGCGGGTAAGTGCGTACTTCGCCCCCAGCCCGAAAACCACCGCCAGCGCAAAGAGCAAAAGGAGCAACTGCTCGCGCCGCCCAAGATGCATGGTTCAGTTCCCCTAAAAATGCAAGTTTCTGAAGCAGCGACTTTAGGCAGACCGGCTCGCGCCAGATTCCTGCGCTGACCGCACTATCGCTCGTCACCCAGCACTCAACCCG
>JASEJH010000212.1 GCA_030016455.1 Thermoanaerobacteraceae bacterium | reverse complement strand
CCGCATGCCGGGTGGTGTGAGAGGACGGGGGCTAACCGCCCCCTCCTACTCGATTATTCTATTCTATAGAAGGGGTTAAAGTTAGACGCAGAATTGCAGCGTATGCGAGAACAAGCGGTGTTTTTATATTCTTATAGAAGGGGTTAAAGCCAAATATCGCCAGAGCCGCCTGGGAGGGTTTATTCGCCGGGGCGGCGAATAAACGCAGGAGAACGCCGGGGAGGCGCAAGGATGTTCGGTTTGCGGGGTAGACTGGGATTCAACAGGCAGTTGCTGGTGTTCACGGTAATTCTGCTGGTATTGCCGGCTCTGTTGACCTTTTACATGCTGCACGTGATCAAGCGCGCGGAGCTTGGCATGATTGAGCGGGACCAGGAGAAGTTAGAGCGGGCGCTCTACTGGCTGGACCGGCGTTTCGAGGGCACTTTTGAAGATATCTTGAGGGCCCATAACGTGCCGCCGGACGCCCGCAACCGGGAAAAGGTCAAGGTGCTGAATACTGCTTTGAAGCCGGTGATTGATCCCGTGGCGCAGGAGTATCCCGGGGTGGACCTCGGTTTTTATTCTGTCGAGCTGGATGTGATCCTGAACGGGCACACGGAGACTTACGGGGAAAACTTTTCCCTGCGCCGGAAGGCGGACATTGACCGAACCATTACCAGCAAAACGCCGGTGGCTAATGTCGTCGGTCTCAGCGGTTCCGGGCTTATCGAAGCTTACCGGCCGCTGATCCGGGAGGGGCGGGTAATCGGGGCGGTAGTGGCGCAGGCGAATACCGAGGAGATTTACCGGCGGCTTGCCCGGGTACGGCAGGAGGCTTACCTGACTATCGGGGCCGGGATTATCATCGGGGTGGGCGGATTTTTCTTCCTGCTGAACCGTTTCCTTGAGGTAATCAGCGGGGTAAAAAAAGGGCTGGCTAACCTGGAGAGCGACCTGAGTTACCGCCTGCCGCCCGCCTTCGGCGAACTGGGTGAGATCGCGGTGGCGATCAACCACCTGGCTGGTCGCCTCGAGCAGATGCGCAGTTTCAACGAAATCGTGCTTGACAGCGTGGATGCCGGCGTAATCGCCACCGATGTCCAGGGGCGCCTGGCGACGGTTAATCCGGCGGCGGCAGCGGTATTGGCTCTCAACCCGTCCAGCGTTCTGGGCCGCCATCTGTGGGAGGTTTTTCCGCCGGAAAACCCGGTGCGCATGATTCTAGAACGCGCTCTTTCCAGACGGGAGACAGTCCAGGATTTCACGGTGAGTTATCCCGCACGGTTTACCTCCAATCCCCAAGAGGAAGCGGAGCAAAACCCGGAAGGCAAAAAGGATTCTTTCCGGGAGGGCGACCGGGAGTTGATCTTGGGAACCAACTTGCTGACCGACCGGCGGGGAAACTTTGTCGGGGTGGTGCTCATGTTCAAGGACGTCACCGAGCAAAACCGGCTTGAAGAGCGTGTGAAACGCCAGGAGCGCCTGGCCGCCCTTGGCAAGTTCGTGGCGGGTGTCGCCCACGAGATCCGCAACCCGCTTACTTCCATCAGCGGCTACATCCAGATCTGGCAGCGCTGCGGGCAGCCGACGCCGGAGGCGCTTGCCACGGTGGCCCAGGAGACGACACGGCTCAACGCCATTGTGGATAAGCTGCTCTTTTTTGCCCGGCCGGCAGAGTCCAAGTTTCAACCTTGCAATCTGAAAGACCTGTTTCAACAGGTCTTACAGTTTGTGACCGAAGGGTACGGGAGCAGCAAGGTAAAGGTCCAAACCGCACTGGCGCCGGACCTGCCCCCAGCGAGAGTCGACCCGGAACAGATGAAACAGGTGTTGATGAATATCATTTATAACGCCTACCAGGCGATGCCGGAAGGCGGGACGTTGCGGTTAAGAACGGGGTTGTCCCCCGACAGGAAGTACGTGGCGGTGACCGTGGCCGATACCGGCTGCGGGATTCCGCCCGAGAACCTTTCCCGGATCTTCGACCCGTTTTTCACCACGAAGGCCCGGGGGAGCGGCCTGGGCCTGGCCCTGGCCCACGAAATCGTTTCCGCCCACGGGGGGTATGTCGACGTGAAGAGCAAGGTGGGGGTGGGGACCGTGTTGCGGGTGTATATCCCCCGGTACAAGGAGGGAGAGAGCGGTGCCGCGGGTACTGGTTGTTGACGACGAGGAGAGCGTCTGCCAGATGCTCCGCGACCTTCTCGAAGCGGAAGGCTACGCTGTTCTGACGGCGCTGCACGCTTCGAAAGCGCTGGAGTACCTTTACGGCAAGGACGAGGTTAACGCTGTGCTGGTTGATATCAGGATGCCGGATATTGACGGTTTGGAATTTTTCGCTCAGATACGGCGCGAGGGTTATACCGTTCCGGTGATTGTGATGACGGCTTACGGTACAACCGACACCGCGATCCAGGCGATGAAGCTCGGGGCCTTCGACTACGTCCTGAAACCCTTCAACATCGAGGAGCTTCTCCTTACGGTCCAAAAGGCGGTTGAGGTTGACCACATGGCGCGGGAACTGACAGCCCTCCGGCGCGAGCTGGCGGGAAAGGCGCCGGGAAAAGAGATCGAAGAGCTCATCGGTCGCTCCGCCGCGATGCACGAGGTCTACAAGCAGATCGGGAAGTTCGCCGATACCGATTACACTATTTTGATCGTGGGAGAAACGGGTACCGGAAAGGAGCTTGTAGCCGGAGCTGTCCACCGGAACAGCAAGCGGCGCGACGGTCCCTTCGTCCGGATCAACTGCGCGGCGATCCCGGAGAATCTTTTGGAGAGCGAACTTTTTGGGTACGAAAAAGGAGCTTTCACCGGCGCTTCGAGCCGGAAGTTAGGTAAGTTTGAATTAGCGCACGGCGGGACGCTTTTCCTCGACGAGATCAGCGAGATTCCCCTCGCGATGCAGGCGAAACTCCTGCGGGTCCTTCAGGAGAAGGAGTTCGACCGCGTCGGCGGCATCAAGCCGATCAAGGTGGACACGCGGATCATCGCGGCTACCAACCGGGATTTGGGAGAGATGGTGTGCGAAGGGTCATTTCGGGCGGACCTCTACTACCGCTTGAACGTAATCACCATCCGGATGCCGCCGTTACGGGAGCGGAAAGAAGACATCGGGCTTCTGGCAACCCACTTTATTCAGCAGGCGGCGGCGAAGTTGAATAAACCCGTTCAGGGGATTTCGGACGAGGCGCGCGAGCTCCTGGAAGCTTATGACTGGCCCGGAAACGTCCGGGAGCTGCGAAACGTATGCGAGCGCGCGGTGGTTCTGACGCGGAGCCTGCTGATCGTGCCGGAGGATCTTCCGGCGACGCTGCAGTCGGGGTTTGAAGGAGAGGTAACGGCCGAGAAATGGACGGGACAGACACTCTACGAGATTTTAAGCGACGTGGAGCGGAGTGTCATCTTGCGTGCTTTAAAAAAGCATAATTTTAACCGCACGAAAACGGCTCAGGAACTGGGCATTAATCGCCGCACCCTGTACGAAAAGATTAAGGAACACGGTCTGGAAACCAGCCTGACTGAGGAATAAGACCCTGAAAATTTGAAAATTTTTTTCAA
>JASEJH010000211.1:2622-3545 GCA_030016455.1 Thermoanaerobacteraceae bacterium | reverse complement strand
GATGAAACCAGCGGGCTCAACCCTGCGGAGGGAAGAACAGAGCCGCAGCCCCGTAAGGCCGGCGCCTACTCCTGGGTCAAGGCGCCGCGTTACGACGGTTTGCCCCACGAGGGCGGACCGCTGGCCCGGATGTGGGTGAATAAGGTTAAGGATATCCTGGATCTGGGTGAAAAAGCTTTCTCCGTCATGGGGCGCCACGCCGCGCGGGCGATCGAGTGTAAGATGATTGCCCACGCGATGTTTGAGTGGCTGGACCAGCTCAAACCCGGTGCACCTACACATCTGCCCTGTTCGGTGCCCAAAGAGGGCAGGGGGATGGGGCTTTGGGAGGCGCCGCGGGGTTGTTTGGGTCACTTTATCGAGATTAAGGACTACCGCATCCACAACTACCAGGTCACCTCGGCCACGATCTGGAACGCCTGCCCGCGCGATGACCGGGGCCAGCGGGGTCCGATTGAAGAGGCCCTTATCGGGACCCCGGTGCACGACCCGGAAAACCCGATCGAAGTGGTGCGGGTGGTCCGGTCGTTTGACCCCTGACTGGCGTGTTCAGTTCACCTCGTTGAGGTGAAGGACTCCTGGGGTAAGATCGTAAAGGTCTCCATTTAACTGGGGAGCGTTGTTACGGCCTTGTCTTTAACCGGCAAGGCCCTTTTTGTTTTCGGCTTCGGGTTCCGGAGGTCACGCCTGGGACTGCGGCGGCAGGAAATTGCTGCGTATTCGCGAAGGAAGAAGGATTTCCCCGCCTGTTGACGAACTGTAGTAGTGGAAGTAGACAGGTTTGCGAGCGCTGTGGCTCCGGCTGGCCCGCAACGGTCTCAGGTGTTATAATAAAGGAGTCAACACAAAGGAGCCGGTGGACAGCGTGCGGGTTCGCCCAACCCGGTTTCACAGGTGACCAGACGCAGGCGCGTGGCGCTTAA
>JASEJH010000211.1:0-2612 GCA_030016455.1 Thermoanaerobacteraceae bacterium | reverse complement strand
GTCGTAGATGTTCCCCAGTATCGGTGCAACGGAGCTGGTTTTAATCCTGGCGATTGCGCTCCTCATTTTTGGACCGAGCAAACTGCCCGAGGTTGGACGCTCCCTCGGGAAAACAATCCGGGAGTTCCGGAAGTCAACCCGCGAGATAAGCGAGGATATCGCGGCCGAAATTAAGGACGTCAAAGAAGAGGTTCAAGAGGTAAAGGAAAGCGTGAAGGAGAGCGTTAAGAAGGAAGATTAGACCTTGGAAGGAAGCAGCAGCCCGGTCGAGGTAGAGGTTGCTCAACGTAGGGAGGATCTTTGTGGCGAAAAACGACCGGAAGGAAATGTCCATTCTCGAACATTTCGAAGACCTGCGCCGGATGATGATTATTTCCATAACGGCAACAGCCGTTCTTTCCATCGCCGCGTACATTTTCAGTGACGAGCTGTTAAAGGTGCTGCTCAGCCCCGTTACCGGCGCCGGTTACAAGCCGGTGGTCACCACGGTTACCGAGGCTTTTATGACCAAGATCAAGCTCTCGGTCTTTGCGGGCTTTTTAGGCGCCCTGCCCGTGATTCTCTGGCAGGTTTGGGGATTTGTAGCCCCCGCCCTGGAGAAAACGGAACGGCGCTACTTCGTCCTTTTTGTTTTCGGTTCGTTCTTTCTTTTTGCCGGGGGCGTAGCCTTTGGTTTCTTCGGCGTTTACAAGTACGGCGTGGCCTTTTTCCTGAAATTTGCGGGGCCGGAACTCGTACCTATGCTGACCATCGGGAAGTACATTTCGTTTACCATTTACTTCTTGTTGCCCTTTGGGATCATCTTCGAACTGCCGCTGGTCAGTTTCCTGCTGGCGCAGCTCGGCCTGATTTCCAGCGCCTTTCTGATCAAACACCGCAAGCACGCGTTCCTGTGCACGATTGTGCTCGCGGCGGCGATCACTCCTACACCCGACGCCATCACCTGCCTCCTGATGGCCGGGCCGATGTACGGGCTGTATGAAGTCAGCGTGTTCATCGTCCGCCTCACCGAGCGCGCGGCTGCGCGCAGGAAGGCCCGGGAAGAAGCGGAAGCAGCTCAGGAGGCGCTCACCATTTCAAACACGTAGAAGGGGATGCAATGGGACGGCCTAAAATTACGATTATCGGGAGCGGAAACGTTGGTGCTACAACCGCGCACTGGGCAGCGGTAAAGGAATTGGGAAACATTGTGCTGATGGACGTGGTTGAAGGTATGCCGCAGGGCAAAGCCCTCGACCTGATGGAAGCTGCTCCCGTCGCCGGGTTTGACTGCCGCCTTCAGGGCAGCAACGCCTGGGAAGATACGGCCGGTTCCCACGCGGTGGTAATCACGGCAGGCGTGGCCCGCAGGCCCGGCATGAGCCGGGAGGATCTGGTGGAGATCAACGCCGGTATCGTACGTGACGTGGCGCGGCAGGTAGCCCGGTACTCCCCGGAAGCAGTCATTATAGTGGTGACCAATCCTCTTGATGTAATGACCTACTTGACTTACAAGGCAAGCGGGTTCCCGCCGGAACGGGTGGTGGGGATGTCCGGTGTGCTGGACAGCACTCGCCTGCGGACCTTTGTCGCCCTGGAACTGGACATTTCGTTCGAGGACGTCACCGCCCTCGTTTTGGGCGGGCACGGGGACGAAATGGTGCCTTTGTTGCGCTACACTTATGCCGGGTGCATTCCGGTCAGCCAGCTTATTCCGCCGGAACGTCTCGAGGAGATCGCCCGGCGCACCCGCTACGGGGGAGGGGAGATCGTCTCCCTGCTGAAGACGGGCAGCGCCTACTACGCGCCGGGCGCAGCAGTTGCGGAAATGCTCGAGGCTGTTCTCCGGGACAAGAAGCGTATCCTGCCGGTGGCGGCGTACCTGGACGGCGAGTACGGTGAACGCGATGTCTATGCCGGCGTGCCCGCCATCATCGGCAGAAACGGCGTGGAAAAGGTACTCGAAATTCAACTCACGCCTGAGGAGCTTGAGGCCCTGCGCTCTTCGATCCGTTCGGTTCGGGAAGCGCTGGCCAGAATATCCGGGTAGGAGTCTGGGGGCCGGAAAGACAGGGATACCCCCCTGTAGAACGGCGTTAATTTGACACCGCAGCCGCGACGCCCTGCGCCTACCAGTTAGCTATGTTAAATCTAAGGTATCATAACCTTGTCACCTCTGACTGTACATACATCTAACCCCCCTTTTTTGCACTTCAGCTCTGCTCCAAAAAAACCGGGAATACCAAATAAAAGGCCGGGAGGCTTTCAGGCGAAAGCTGGACACCGTGTGCAAACCTTCTCGGTAGGCCGGAAGCTTGCAACAGTCGCTTTTATAGGGATTTCAACCATTGCGCAAAACTTCCGCTAATATTTATTATGTTAACTTATGTGACGACCGGCCTGGTCTATCTTTCTTTCTCCCAACCCACCTCCTTCTCCCCGAAATTTTTTAGAAAGTTTGCAGGAATTTGCCGAGCCATGTCGAAGTTGGCAACAGAGGCACCGGAGAGGGGCATCTCTGTTGATAGAGGCGTTAGGAAAGCTGGAATATGCCGGCAAGGTTACCTTGATAACGGATACGCTGTTGGAGGCAGCGCTGCTTGGGTGGGTCAGTATTTCTATCTATATGGCAA
>JASEJH010000210.1 GCA_030016455.1 Thermoanaerobacteraceae bacterium | reverse complement strand
TTCAGATTCCTCCGGAGCAGCAGGAACAGATCATGACCCTCAAAGAGGATGAGTTTCTCAAGGACCGCGCTTTGATCAAACCCTCACTTACGGTTTTGGCGCTGACCCTGGTGGGTTTCGGGCTCCACGGGTGGCTGCACCTCGGTACGGCGACGATTGCGCTGGCAGGAGCAACGGTGCTCGTTTTACTTGCGCGGGAAGAACCGGAAGAGATTTTTCTGGCCGTGGAGTGGCCAACCCTCTTTTTTTTCGCGGGACTTTTCGTGGTGGTGGGCGCACTGGAGGAAACGGGCGTTATCGAAGCGGTGGCCCGGGCAGGATTGGACCTTACCGGCGGGGCGCTTTTACCCTCCGGCCTGTTGATCCTCTGGATGGCTGCGCTGGCCTCGACCGTTGTGGATAACATTCCTTTTGTGGCGACGATGATCCCGCTGATTCAGGAATTCGGACAACTGGGAAATCTGCCGGATCTGAATCCCCTGTGGTGGGCGCTGGCCCTGGGCGCTTGCCTCGGCGGGAACGGATCGCTTATCGGCGCGGCGGCGAATATAATTGTGGCCGGGGTGGCGGAGAAATACGGCAGCCCCATCTCGTTCTGGGGGTATTTTAAGGTCGGGTTTCCTTTTATGCTGGTTTCGGTTGCGATTGCTACAGTTTATCTCTTGCTTTTTTACCTGTAACAAGGAGAAGCAACGCTGAAGCTGAAAAATCCCCGGAACCGGTTTGATGGTACGTAGGGTTGGGCGGTCTCCGGGTGCACGTTGTATGATATACTACTGTGGAAAGACGAGCAAAAGGGCTTGATTAATGAGTATCCTTGATACGATTGTCTGGCGCGTTGACGCCAGTAATCCTGATCCTGCCGTGCTGGCCGAAGCGGGCCAGATGATCCGCCGGGGGCGGCTGGTGGCTTTTCCGACGGAAACGGTTTACGGCTTGGGGGCTAATGCCCTGGACGTGGAAGCGGTCGAGGCCCTATTTGCGGCTAAAGGAAGGCCCCGGGACAACCCGCTCATTCTTCACCTGGCGGCCGCGGAAGACTTGTTTCCCTATGTTCGGGAGGTCCCGCCGCTGGCGACCAAACTTATGGGAGCCTTCTGGCCCGGGCCGCTCACGCTGGTTTTTTTCGGTACTGGGAGGCTGCCGGCGGTGGTTACTGGAGGGTTAGGAACGATCGCCGCCCGGGTCCCGGCACACCCGGTGGCGCTGGGGATAATCAGGGCGGCGGGGGTTCCGGTGGTGGCGCCTAGCGCCAATCTTTCCGGCAGGCCGAGTCCTACCACCGCCGCGCACGTGCTGGCCGACCTGCGGGGGCGGATTGACGCGGTGGTGGACGGGGGCCCCACACCCTTAGGAATTGAGTCTACCGTTTTGGACCTGACGGGGAAAGTACCGCGTGTTCTGCGGCGCGGAGCGGTCAGCAGCAGCGAGATTGCGGACGTTGCGGGCGTGATGCCGGAAGAAGCTCCGGAAGCGGCAGAAAAAGACTTCAGGTGCCGGCTCCGGGTGCCGCTGATTCTGGTCGAGGGAGAAGCGCAGGCGGTGGTAGAGAAGATCCGGTCGCTTTACACCGCTTTTGCTGCGGAGGGGAAAAGGGTCGGCATCCTGACCCGGGAAGAGCGCGCCGGAGATTACCCCGGGCAAGTGGTTCCGTGCGGGCGAGAAGGAGACACCCGCTCGGTCGGCGCCTGTCTTTATGCGGCGCTCCGGCAACTCGAAACTGTGGCCGACGTCATCCTGGCCGAAGGGCTGCCTGCGGAGGCCGGGGCGGCGCTGCAGCGGCGCCTGCGGCAGGCGGCGTCAGAGGTGGTCCGGGCGGAAAGAGAGCCATGAGCCCGCTGGCCGTGGTACTGCTGGCGGTGGCGCTTGGCACGGATGCCTTTTCTGTTTGTCTTGGCCTCGGGCTCGGCGGGATAAGCCGCCGGCGGGGCTGCCTCCTGGTGTTTGTCATTACCGTCTTTCACGTGCTGATGCCGCTTGCGGGCTGGTGGCTTGGCGAGTTTGCGGGAACGCTCCTCGGGCGGCTGGCGGGAATTGTCGGGGCGGCGCTGCTTTTCTTCCTGGGGACCAGGATGATTTACGGGGCGCTGCTGACAAAAGCCCCGCGGGCGTCCAGTTCTTTTGCGCTCGGTATATGGGGAGTGTTGTGTCTGGGAGCCAGCGTCAGCATGGACGCCCTCAGTGTCGGTTTTGCCTTGGGGGTTTACCGGATCAACCCCCTGCTGATTGCGGGTGTCGTGGGGTTGGTTGCAGGCCTGATGACGGTGCTTGGCTTAGGGTTAGGACGGACTGCGGGCGCCTGGATCGGCCGGCGGGCGCAGCTTGTCGGGGGTTTGATCTTGTTTATCGTGGGAATCCAGCTCCTACATTGATTTCCGAGCAGGAGGGGAAGATGAAACGGATTCTGTTTGTCTGTACCGGCAACACCTGCCGGTCGAGCATGGCGGAAGGTATTTGCAGCGACCTTTTGCTCAAACAGGGGGTCGAAGGTGTAAACGTCTCCTCAGCCGGTATTTACGCGCTTTCCGGATCACCAGCTTCGCCGGAAGCGATCGACGCTTTGAGCGACTGGGGCATCGACCTGAGCGGGCACCGGGCCCGGCTGTTGACCCCCGAGCTGATCGCCGAAGCGGACCTGGTACTCACGATGACCTCCGGCCAGAAGGCTGCGGTTCTGGAAATGGCGCCCGAAGCAAAGGAAAAGGTGTTTACCCTCACCGAGTACGCAGGATTCGGGGGTGACATTCCCGACCCGATCGGGAAACCACTCTTTTTCTACCGGCAGTATGCTGAGGAGATTCGCCGCTTGTGCCAGATGGCACTGGCGCGATTTCTATCAGACGAAGAAAAAAGTTGAAGGCGCGATAGGAAACGCCTGTTCTTTTGTAGAATAACGACCGATAGGTCGTAAAGCTTGGAACTGCAAGCAGAACTGAAACCTGACTTCGACGGTTTTTGCCTTATCCTTTCAAATCGCTGGCAACGGAGGGAACTATAAGTTGCGGGTAGCTGTAGGCTCGGATCACGGCGGTTTCAGGTTGAAGCAGGAGATAATCCGAGTTTTGGAGGAAGAAGGGGTAGAATTCCGCGATTTCGGCACCTTTTCCCTCGAATCCTGTGACTACCCCGAAATCGCCCTGATGGTGGCGGAGGCCGTGGCCGGGGAGGAGTACCACCGCGGGATCCTCATCTGCGGAACCGGCATCGGGGTGGCGATTGCGGCCAACAAGGTGCCGGGGGTCCGGGCGGCGCTCTGTCATGATACCTTTTCGGCGCGGATGGCGCGCGAGCACAACGACACCAACATCCTCACCCTCGGTGAGCGGGTTATCGGCCCCGGCCTGGCGGCAGAAATCGTACGGGTCTGGCTCAAGGCAGAGTTCGCAGGCGGGCGGCACGAACGGCGGGTGAAAAAGATCGCGGCCATTGAGCGGCGGACAACCAAGATAAAATAAGATCGGGACGCAAATGCGGAGCGTCTTGGCAGGGAGGAAGTTGGGGTGAATTTGAGGCGGCCCCTGGCGGCGGTTGATCCGGAGGTGCTCCGGGTGCTC
>JASEJH010000020.1:3660-12181 GCA_030016455.1 Thermoanaerobacteraceae bacterium | reverse complement strand
CATAGCCATCCGCATACGCATACGCACAGTCATGCCCACCCGGATAGTCACGGCGGCTGGCGGCGCTAAACTTTCAAGGAGGCAATCAAAAAATGCGCAAACTATAGTTCAAGGGTCAAGCCTGAACGAACGGCAAAGTTCCTTCGTTTATTATTTTCAGAAGGAAAAGTCAGAAGGAAAAGGGCTTCCGAAAGCGAAACGATACTTTTAAACCTCCGCAAGGTCGCGCGAACAAAAATTTTTCCCCGGTGAAACGACCGTTGGGAGAAGAATTTTGCCTTTTGGGGTAGTTTTTGTTGTCACCGGTTTGTTTTTCGGTTACTTCTTGAATCAAGCAATAAAAACGGGGGTGCCCGGAGGATGCGCGAGCGGGTCCACATTGACACCGACATTTTAATTATCGGGGGCGGAACCGCCGGCTGCCTGGCGGCGTGGGAGGCGCGGCAGATCGGCGGGCCGGACCTGAAGATTACTATTCTGGAAAGGGCCAACATCCGGCACAGCGGTTCCCTGGCAGCGGGACAGAACGCGCTGAACGCCTACATCAATCAGGGCACGCCCGAGGACTGGGTGGCCTACGTGCGTTACGACCTCTGCGGCGCGCCGGTGCGGGAGGACATTCTCTTGAGCGTGGGGCGCGAACTGAACCAGACCGTAGCGATGATGGAGAAAGAGGGCCTCCCAATTAAAAAGGACGTGGACGGCCGCTACCTGGCGCGCGGCAAGTGGAACATCGAGGTCAACGGGCGGTTTTTGAAGCCTATTACCGCCAAAATGGCCGAAAAGGCGGACGCGCAGATTCTAAACTGGGTCTACGTCACCGAGTTATTGAAAAAAGATAACCGCTGCGTTGGTGCGGTGGGTTTCGGGGTACGGGACGGCAAGTTTTATGTCGTCCGGGCGAAGGCGGTGCTGGTGTCCACCGGCGGGGCGGCGGGCATCTGGCGTCCCCGCTGCGGCGGTGACGCCCACCACCGCATCTGGTCCGTCCCGTTCAACACCGGCGCCAGTTACGCGATGATGAAGCGGATCGGTGCGGAGATGACCGGTTTCGATACAAGGATGATACCGGTGCGGATCAAGGACACCTACGCTCCCGCAGGGACCCTGGCCATCGGCGCCAACGCCCCCATGGTCAACGCTCTGGGTGAGGTGTTCATGCTGGAGAAGGAAGAGTACGTGCGGATGGGCGGGCACACGGCGCCGACGCCGGTCCGGGTCTGGGCGTGCTACCGGGAGATTGCCGCCGGCCGGGGGCCGATCTTCATAGACACGACGAAGGGCGACCCGGAGAAGGTGGCCGGTTTGCGGGAACAGTACCTGGACATGTCGCCGAGCACGGTCCTCTACTGGGCGGCGCACGACATTGATCCGGCGCGGGAGCCGATCGAGATCGAAGGCGACTCGCCTTTCCTTGTCGGGGCCCACGCCGCCTGCTGCGGGGCGTGGACCATTGGCACCACCAGGATGACGACGGTTGACGGTCTTTTTGCGAGCGGTGAGGCCCTCGGGCAGGCGCCCTCACGCTTCATTTCCGGCTCCTGGACCTGCGGCCGGATTGCCGGCCGGAACATGGTCCAGTGGCTCCGGGAGAGCGGCGTTGAACTGGTGGAGCTTGACCCGGCCGAAATCGCGCGCCTGGAAAACGAGGCCTTCGCGCCGCTCGAACGCTGGAGCAGGCAGGAGTTTTACACCAACGGAAAGCCGGTCATGGGGATTCTTCCGAAGGAGATGGAGGAGCACATGCAGAACGTGATGGAAGACTACTGCGGCGGCCGGGTGCGGCACTTCTCGGTGAGCGATCCCTATCTGAACGTGGCCCGGAAGCGGATCAACCGGCTCCGGCGCGACCAACTCCAGTACCTGGTGGCGCCGGACCTTTACGAACTGCAGCAGGCCTGGGACGTGATCAACCGCCTTGACTGCTGTCAGTTGGTCATCGAGCATATCAGCTACCGCAAAGAGACCCGGTTCCTCGGTTACGTGAACCGGACGGACTACCCGGAAAGGAACGACGCCGAGTACGACTGTTTCATCTGTTCCGTGTGGAACCCGGATACGGACGAGTTGACCTTCAAGAAGTA
Organism: Thermoanaerobacteraceae bacterium; assembly: GCA_030016455.1. Lineage (GTDB taxonomy): Bacteria > Bacillota > Desulfotomaculia > Desulfotomaculales > Ammonificaceae > Yes71-27. The sequence continues at coordinate 10,097 of JASEJH010000020.1, read as the reverse complement.
TCCTTACGAGCAGCTCGTTCCGGGAGACCGGGCGAAGGAGACGGTTTAACTCGGAAGCCCAACGGCTTTAAAGAAAAAAGTACGGGGACCGTTGGAAGCCGTGTGGCGGAAAGTGTTTTTGCCGGACCGTGTCAAGGGCGTACCGGGGTGCGTCTGCCGGCCGGCATCTTAGCAGGTAGTTACGAGCGGTCTCCGTGGAGGGATAGGAAAATGCCACCCTACGTACTACCAGATAAGTGCGATGGTTGTAAAGACGAGCAGGATCCGTTCTGCATTTCCGTCTGTCCCGGGAATCTTTTCGTCATCGACGAAAAGACGGGGAAGGCCGTCTGCCGGGAGCCCGGCGAGTGCTGGGACTGCATGACCTGCACGATCTTCTGCCCGAAGCAGGCAATCGTGACACAGGTACAGTACCAACTCGCCCCCATTCCCGCCCGCCTGGTCCCCAAGTTAGAGAAGTACAGCATCACCTGGACGCTGACGGACTGCAAGGGGCAGGTTTACCGGATGCGAAACACAACGCTGACCGGCGGGGAGGAGGACGACGAGGAGTAGCGCGTTCTGCGGGGTATACGGCGGGGCAGTTGCTGACCCGCTGGTACAAACTGCGGCCCGTGCGGCAGCGCATCGGGTTTAAGCAGAATTGTTACTCGCAAATTATTTTCCCCACCCAGCCGTTGGTTTTTTGTCACCACGTTTAAGAACCCGAAACCAGCTTTTTAATTGCCGGGAACATTCCGGAACCCCCATCAGTACGTCCGGTTGGCGGCGGTACTTTTCCCTCGGGACTTTTGAAAATAGCAGTGTGGACGGGTTGATCCCTTGCAGAACGGCGGCGGTTATGATACCATACTGGTGAGGAGAGGTTGCCCTGCGGTGACCGTGACCCTCTTGAAGTTTTGAGCCAACACTTACACAAAGGGAGCCCGGGCTCTGGCTGTGGCTTGCATGCCTTGACAGCAAAGGACGCAAAAAGCAGCCAGGAGGGCACCCACCTGTCAGGGACGGGTTCAGGAAACTTTGGGAGTTCACGGCACCTGCGGGGTTTCTTCTTTGCGGAGGAGTGCTTGAGATGCTGCGAATCACGTTTTTCGACTGCGCCGGCACGACCCTCCCGCTTCAAAAATCCCGGAAGCGGTATCTCCCTGCCTGCGAGATCACGCTCTTTCAGTGCAATCATCCCTCCGGTGCAGAACCGGCGACAAAGGCAGCCGCCGGCCGGCGCCGGATTTCCGGAACGAGACATAAGGGGCTGTGTGCCCCCGGTTTGTGTGTGCGGCCTGCCCGCGCCGCCGATCCTATTCCCGCGAAGGAGGCGAAGACGCTCTGGAACGCGTGGCCGTAGCCCTGAGCGGCGGCGTGGACAGCACTGCCGCCGCCGTTATTCTTCAAGAGGAAGGTTACCGGGTTTTCGCGGTTACGATGCGGGTTACGGACGACCCGGTGGTGTCGGCGGCGGAGGTTGCCGGGGCCCTGGGCATTGAGCACCACGTCTTCGACCTGCGGGAGGAGTTCCGGGCGGCGGTGGTCGAGCCTTTCATCGCAGCTTACTGCGCGGGCCGGACGCCCAACCCGTGCGTTGTCTGCAACCCGCGGATCAAGTTCGGCGCCCTGATGCGCCGAGCGCGCGAACTGGGCGCCCGGTGGTTCGCCACGGGCCATTACGCCCGGGTCTGGCGGGATGCCGTCACCGGCCGCTGCCTTCTGGCCCGGGGATGCGACCGCAAAAAGGACCAGGGCTACGTCCTGTATCACCTCGCGCAGGAGCAACTGCGGCACCTTTTGTTCCCCTTGGGCACGAAAACCAAAGCAGAGGCGCGGGAAATCGTCCGCCGGCGCGGCTTGAGGGTCACGGAGCGGGAGAGTCAGGAGATCTGCTTCATTCCGGAGGGCGATTACCGGCGGTTTCTCCGGCAGGCGGTGGGGGAGGCCCGGCCCGGGCCATTGGTAGACGTGGAGGGAAAGGTCATCGGGCGGCACCGGGGCCTGGCCTACTACACCGTGGGGCAGCGGCGGGGTCTGGGGGTCGCGGCGGGACGGCCGCTTTACGTGCTGGCGCTCGATCCCGCCCGCAACGCGGTGGTCGTCGGGCCGGAAGATCTGCTTTACCGTGATCAATGTATCGTCGGCGAGACCAACTTCATCCCTTTCGACCGCCTGGAAAAATCGCTGGCGGTGACCGTGAAGATCCGCTACACCGCGCCGGACAAGCCGGCGGTAATCAGTCCGGCGGGAGAGGGCCGGGTGGCGGTGCGTTTTGCCGCTCCCGAGCGGGCGGTCACGCCCGGGCAGGCGGCGGTTTTTTACCAGGGGGAGCTGGTGGTGGGCGGGGGGACGATTTTGGAGTGAAGAATTCAGAATCCAGAATTCAGAAGTCAGAAGGGGCGGAAAATAGATACAAAAATGGGAAGCAGGGAACGGGAGGCGCGAAAAGAAGGAAATTTCAAAGATGGTTTTCTAGATGTAAAAGCAGACGTCTGGCGGCTGACGCCTTAACCGGCGCTTGGTTTGCCCGGTATGAATATGATATAGTTTTTACAGCTTGAAACCGACGACTGACGACCGACGTCCGACAAGAAAAAGGAAATCGCCAAGGGGCGATTTCCTACAGTGGCCGGCGTCCGACGTCTGATGACTGACGACCGATATAGGAGGCGGATAGATGCTCCAGGAGGTGCGCGTGGGCCTTTTGCCGGCGCTGCGGGACGCGCGCGGGGAAGAGGTGCTTTACGAGATCCGCACGGCCCTAAGGATCGAAACCGTCGAGGCGGTACGAACGGTAAAGGTGTACCGCTTCGAAGGGATTGATGCGGAGGCGGCCCGTTTTCTGGCGGAGCGGCTGCTCTGTGAGGCGGTTTTCCAGGAGTACCGGGTGAACGAGCCGCTGATCACGGATGCCGACCGGCTGTTAGAGGTGGCCTACCGGCCGGGGGTAATGAATCCCGAAGCCGGTTCGCTCTTGAAGGCGGCCGGCGACCTGGGCGTGGAGGGGCTGCTGGCCGCAGACTCGAGCGTGGAGTACGCCTTTTACGGGCGTTTCACCGACGAAGAGCTGGCGACGATTACCCGGCGCTTGCTGGTCAACGAGACTATACAGCAGGTGGTGCGGGAGAAGCCGCAAACCCTTCTGCTGGGCGGCGAACGGGGACGCACCGGGATCATCCCGGTCCGGACGATGAGTGACGCGGAACTGGTGGCGCTTTCCCAGGACCGGCTTTTTCTGAACCTGGAAGAGATGCGCCTCATCCAAGAATACTTCCGGAAGCTCGGCCGGGACCCCACCGACGCCGAGGTGGAAATCCTGGCGCAGACCTGGTCGGAACACTGCGTGCACAAAACCTTCAAAGCCCGGATCATCGTGGACGGGAGGGAAAAGAAGCCCTTCCTGACGCGGCTCAGGGAAGCCACGGCCCGGGTGGCGCGGCCCGGACAGGTGCTTTCGGCCTTCGTGGACAACTCGGGCGTGATGGCTTTTTACGACGGCTGGGCGCTCTGCGGCAAGGTGGAGACCCACAACGCCCCCTCGGCCATCGAGCCGTACGGCGGGGCCGCTACCGGATCGGGCGGCGTTTTCCGGGACGTGATGGGCACGGGCCAGGGGGCCAAGGTGATCGCCTCCACGGACATCTTCTGCTTTGCGCCGCCGGACACCCCGCCCGGGGAAATTCCGGCGGGCTGCCTGCACCCGCACTACCTGCTCCGGCGGGTGGTGGCCGGGGTGCGGGACTACGGCAACCGGATGGGGATACCCACCAACAACGGCTCGGTGCACTTTCATCCCGATTTCCGGGCCAAGCCTACGGTGATCGTCGGGGCCTACGGCCTGATTCCTGCGGCGCGGGCGCAGAAGGGGCGGCCCCGGCCCGGCGACGCCGTCGTAGTAGTGGGAGGCCGCACGGGGCGCGACGGCATCCACGGCGCCACCTTTTCCAGCGCGGCGATGACCGACCGGACGATGACGGTGAACGCCCAGGCGGTGCAGATCGGGCACGCGATCGAGGAAAAGAGAATGGCTGACGCCCTGCTGGCGGCCCGGGACGAGGACCTGATCCGCGCGATCACCGACTGCGGCGCGGGAGGGTTCGCTTCCGCCGTAGGAGAGATGGGGGCGGAGACGGGGGCGCTGATTTACCTCGACCGCGCGCCCCTGAAGTACAGCGGCCTCGCTCCCTGGGAAATCCTCCTCTCCGAGAGCCAAGAGCGGATGGTGGCGGCGGTGGCGCCGGAGGACGTCGCGCGGTTTATGGAAATCTGCCGGGAGCACAACGTAGAAGCCACAGTGCTCGGTGAATTCACAGACACCGGGCGGTTCGAGGCCTATTACGGCGGGGAGAAGGTGCTCGACCTCGAAATGGGGTTCCTACACCACGGGCTGCCCCAGCGGGTGCTCTCCTGCAGCCATACCCCGGGGGAGCCGGAGGAGCCGGAAATCCCGGTGCCCGGGGATTGGGAGGGCGTATGCTGCCGGGTCCTTTCCCACCTGAACGTCTGCTCCAAGGAGCCGATTGTACGGGTGTACGACCACGGGGTGCAGGGGACGAACGCCCTGCCGCCTTACGGCGGGGTGGGCGGCGCGGGCCCCAATGACGCTGTGGTCCTGACGCCGCTTTTGGACCGGCCCTACGCGGTAGTGATCGCGCACGGCCTGAACCCCGTTTTGAACCGGATCGACGCTTACTGGGGCGGCATCTGGGCGGCCGCCGAGGCGGTTTCCAACGCCGTGGCCGTGGGGGCGGACCCGGAAGAGCTGGTTTTGATCGACAACTTCATCTGGCCGGTGCCCGAGGGGGAATACTTAGCGCAGCTCGACCGGGCGGTGGACGCGTGCGTGGACTTTTCGCTGGCCCTGAAGCTTCCCTTTATTTCGGGTAAAGACAGCCTTTCCAGCACCTACCGGGGGCGGGATGCCGTGATCCACATTCCGCCGGTCCTGTGTATATCCGTTTTCGGCCGGCTGCCGGACGCAGGGAAAACCGTTTCCGCTGATTTCAAAGGCGCGGGAAACCTGCTCGTCCTGGTGGGTGACCGGCGGGAGGAAGAGCTGGGCGGCTCGGTTTATTATGACCTGCACGGAGAGCTGGGGAGGAGTGTTCCCAGGGTTGACCTGGGCAGGCTGCCTGCAATCTTCCGGGCGGTCCACGGAGCGATCGCGTCCGGAGCGGTGCTGGCCGCCCACGACGTGAGCGAAGGCGGGCTGCTGACGGCGGTGGCGGAGATGGCCTTCGGCGGCGGCTGCGGGGCGGAGATCAGCCTTCCTGAAAAGACGCGGCCGGATTTTTACCTTTTTAACGAAACGGCGGGCTGCTTTGTACTGGAACTTGCTCCCGGCACCGCTCCCGGCGTACTGTTTGCGGGGGTTCCTTGCCAGGTGCTGGGAAGAACGGTGCCCGAGCCGGAACTGCGGTTCAGCCACGGCGGGCGGCCGCTTTTCACCGCGCCACTGGAACGGCTCCGGGCCGCGTACCGGCGGCCCATGAAAGAGGTGTTTGGCGCGTGAGGCCCCCGGTGATGATTCTCCGGACCGACGGCACCAACTGCGATGTGGAAACGGCCTACGCTTTCGAGCAGGCCGGCGGGTCGCCGCGCCTGGTCCACGTTAACCAGCTCCGTGCAGGGAAGGAGCGACTGAGCGCCTACCGGATCCTCGTGATTCCAGGAGGGTTTTCCTACGGCGACGACATCCTCTCCGGCAAAATCCTCGCGGTGGAGCTGACCTCCTTTTTGCGGGAAGAAATCAGCCGCTTCGTAGCGGCAGGCGGCCTGATACTGGGCATTTGCAACGGCTTTCAGGTGCTGGTGCGCACCGGGCTCCTGCCGCTGGGCGAGATCGGGCCGGTCCGGGCCACGTTGATGGTGAACGACAGCGCGCGGTTCGAATGCCGGTGGGTGCGGCTGCGGGTGGAGGAAAGCCCGTGCGTTTTTACGCGCGGCGCGGCCGGCCGGGTGGTCGAGTTCCAGGTGGCGCACGGCGAGGGGCGGTTTTTCACGGACGCGGCGACGCTGAACGAGATCGAAAAACGGAGCCTGGTGGCTTTCCGGTACGTGGACGCCGGGGGCAGGCCCACGCAGGACTACCCGGATAACCCCAACGGTTCGCTCAACGCTATCGCCGGCATCACCGACCCGAGCGGGCGGATCATGGGACTGATGCCGCACCCCGAGCGGAACATTCTCCGGCGCCATCACCCGAACTGGCGGCGGCTGAAGGATTACGTACCGGCAGGGCGCTTCATCTTTGAAAACGCTGTGGCGGCGGCAAAGGCTTAAAGGCAGATTAATGGGTCAGAAGTCAGAAGTCAGAAGTCAGAAGTCAGAATCCAGGAGCCAGAAGCCAAAAGGTAAAAGATAGATTGAACTTTGAACTAATAAATTTCGAACTTCGAACTATTTAACTTTGAACGTCGAACGGACCCAGGAGATCTATCCGTTTGAGCTTG
>JASEJH010000020.1:0-3650 GCA_030016455.1 Thermoanaerobacteraceae bacterium | reverse complement strand
TAGAACGTAGAACGAGGAACGGACCCCAAAGGTCATCAGTTTGAGATCGAACTGTGAACCTCGAACCTTGAACCCGAAGGAGTGAGCCTCGTGCGGGTGGCGGTTTTAGGCGGCGGCGGCTGGGGGACGGCGCTGGGGTGCCTGCTTGCCGGCAAGGGTTATGCGGTGCGCCTGTGGGCACGGCGGCCGGAACACGCGGCGGCCTTGAACGCTACGCGGGAAAACGTGCGTTACCTGCCGGGGGTCCGCATCCCCGAAGAGGTCACGGCCACGTCTTCTCTTTCCGAGGCACTGGAAAAAGCCGGGGTGGTGGTTTTCGCCGTGCCGTCGCACGCCTTCCGGGAGGTACTGCGGGCGGCGCTGCCGCTGGTTTCTCCAGACGCCCGTGTCGTGAACGTGGCCAAGGGGCTCGAAGAGACAACGCTCCTGCGCCTCTCGGAGGTTTTCGCGGCCGAAGCGGGCCGGGAGGCGCTCGCCCGGTACGCCGTCCTTTCCGGGCCCAGCCATGCCGAAGAGGTAGGGCGGGGCCAGCCGACGGCCGTTGTTTCCGCTTCCCGTAGCGCAGAAACGGCCGAGTTCGTGCAGGACCTCTTTATGGCTTCCTTCTTCCGGGTTTACACCAACCATGACGTGGTCGGGGTAGAACTGGGCGGGGCGCTCAAGAACATCATCGCCCTCGGCACCGGCATCTGCGAAGGAATCGGCTTCGGGGACAACACCAAGGCGGCGCTGATGACCCGGGGGCTGGCGGAAATCACCCGCCTGGGGGTGCGCCTGGGGGCCGACCCGCTTACTTTCGCCGGGCTTACGGGCCTGGGCGACCTGATCGTTACCTGCACCAGCATGCACAGCCGTAACCGGCGTGCGGGCATCGAGATCGGGCGGGGGAAAAGCCTGGAAGAGGCGCTGGAGGCCGTGGGGATGGTGGTTGAAGGCGTGAAGACCGCCAGGGCGGCCTACACCCTGGCACAGGCGCTCGGTGTCCGGATGCCGATCGCGGTTGAAACCTACCGTGTACTTTTCGAAGGTCTTTCCCCGGTCGAGGCCGCAAAAAATCTCCTCGGGCGAGCCCGGACCCACGAAATCGAAGAGGTCTGCCGCATCAAAGTCTCCTGGGAGGAACGCTGATCCGACCGGCCAACCGGGATCCTTACCGAATTGTTGCTCCTCTCTGTCCTGCGCACATTTTCTCCGCTCCGGCATCATATTTCATCTTCCGGCATAAGTTTTATTGAACCGGGTCGTGGAAGTAAACAGACACACTTCGCCTGGCCTGCTGAAAGGTTGGCAGGTACGTCTCCTCCGGTACCTGTCGGTACTGGTTTGTGAAAATTTTTAGGAGAGTTGGAATAAACGCCGGCATCCGGAATATAAATGGTCATAACATACTGGAAAAAAATGATAGTCTGGTCCGACCGGCTACGAACCACATTACCGACAACAACTTAAGGGAGGGAGTTTGATGGAGGAGCTCTTTCGGGATATCAGCGAGCGCACCGGAGGAGACGTCTATATCGGGGTCGTCGGGGGGGTGCGCACGGGCAAGTCTACCTTTATCAGGCGTTTTATGGAACTGATGGTGATACCTAACATCCAGAACGTTTACGACCGGGAGCGGGCGCGGGACGAACTGCCGCAGGCCGGCGCCGGTAAAACGGTGACGACGACCGAGCCGAAGTTCGTGCCGAACGAAGCCGTGGAGGTGGTCCTGGACTCAGGGATCAAGTTCCGCGTGCGCCTGGTGGACTGCGTGGGCTACCGGGTGCCAGGGGCGCTCGGGTACGAGGAGGAGGACCTGCCGCGCCTGGTGACGACGCCCTGGTTTGACGAGCCGATTCCCTTCGACGAGGCGGCGGAGGTCGGGACTCGGAAGGTGATCCAGGACCATTCCACCATCGGGATGGTCATGACCACCGACGGAACGATCACCGATCTTCCCCGGGAGAACTACGTCGAGGCCGAAGAGCGGGTGATTCAGGAACTCAAGGACCTGAACAAACCGTTCATCGTCATTCTGAACAGCACCCGGCCGCACTCGCTGGATGCGGTCCAACTGGCGGTGGAATTGACCAAGAAGTACAACGTACCGGTGCTGCCGATGGACGTGGAGCGGATGACGGAGACCGACATTAAGACGATTTTAGAGGAGGTGCTCTACGAGTTCCCGGTCAGTGAGGTCAACATCAGCCTGCCAATGTGGGTGAATGAACTGGGCGCCGAGCACTGGCTGCGCCAGCGCTTTGAAACCGCGGTACGGGAGGCGATCAAACAGGTTCACCGCGTGCGCGACATCCAGGGTGTTGTGGCGGCCCTCCGGGAGCAGGAACACGTCAAAGAGGTGCACATCCAGGAGACGAACCTGGGCTCGGGAACCGCGGCCATCAAGGTCACCGCGGAGGATGGGCTCTTCCACCGGATGCTTTCCGAAGTCAGCGGGTTCAGCGTGGAAGGCGACCAGGACGTCCTCCGGCTGATGAGGGAGTTGAGCAACGCCAAGCGGGAGTACGACAAGGTGGCGGCCGCGATCCAGGAAGTCAGAAAGACCGGCTACGGGGTCGTGACGCCGCGCCTTGAAGAGATGAACCTGGAGGAGCCGGAGCTCATCCGCCAGGGAAGCCGTTTCGGCGTCCGGCTCAGGGCGAGCGCTCCGTCCGTGCATATGATTCGGGCCGACATCACCACGGAGATCACCCCGATCATCGGGACGGAGAAGCAGTGCGAAGAGCTGGTGCGGTACATTCTGACGGAGTTCGAGGAGAACCCGAAAAAGATCTGGGACTCGGAGATTTTCGGGAAGTCGCTGCACGACCTGGTCCGGGAGGGAATCCAGAACAAACTTTACCGGATGCCGGAAAACGCCCAGGCAAAACTCCAGGAGACGCTGCAGCGGATCGTGAACGACGGTTCCGGCGGATTGATCTGCATCATTATCTAACGTTAAGCTTAGACGGATGAGCTTTGGAGTCCGTTCACGGCGCACAGCTCAGGGTTCACAGTTCACAGTTTACAGTAGTGAAAAGGTAAAGTGGGCTGTGCCCACCAAGTTCAACCTCTTTCCTTCTGGATTCTGACTTCTGACTTCTGGATTCTTAAAAATATAAGAAGCCCTTCGCCAAGAAGGACTTCTTATCTTATTATTTTTTAGAGCCCGTAATGACCTGCGCTCCGGCTATTCTGCATCCCTCCGGAGTTCCAGCCAACCTTTCGGCTACCCGGAACCCTTACAGAACCCAGAATAACCTTTGCCCAACTGGTACAGGTACCTATCGGGCTACCGACAACCTCTCGGCTGCCGGCAACCCTTGAGAGAGCCTCGGCTCTTCAGCCGGCACGTGCACCAGTCCTGGTTCGACCGGTAAGCCTCCTTTTTGGCCCGGAAGCACTCCTTCGGAATGCTTCCGGGCACTATAGAAAGCTTACCGATCTGCCCTCCGGCTGATACCGAGCCGCCGTGCGACCCGGCATCAACCTTTGGCCGACTGCTACCGCGCCATACAATATGACACGGTAGCAATCTTCACTCGGCCATTACGGACCCTGCTAATATTGTGGGCGGATCTGCCGAAAATATACCCGGGAATACGGTATGCATCCAGGGGAAAATTTTACAGCATGCACTAGGCCGTAATATTATAATTTTAAGAGAAGCG
>JASEJH010000209.1 GCA_030016455.1 Thermoanaerobacteraceae bacterium | reverse complement strand
AGTAGATGATCCGCGGGCAGTAGAGGTACTGCTTCAGGTCGGCAACCTTTACCACCACCAGCCGCCACCCCGTTCTTCACCCTCAGTAAATCAGCGGCCCCTTACGGGTGTCACCTTCCGCTTCCCGCAGAGCCGCCTCCTCCGGAACCGCAATCTCAAGCATTAGCGTCAAATCCTTATCGCAAATGGGACAAATGATGATTTTACCTTCGTTTTTACCCAAAACCCGGCGCAGCCGCTGGTAAAGCTCCTGGCGCCGGTTCTGGTTCAGAGGCCCAAAAAAGGCCGAGTACTGGATGTGGGTAAGGCCGTAGTCCTTGCAGGTTTCAAAAACCTTCGTCCGGACGCGGTCATCGGGAATGTCATAAACCACCAGCGTTTTCATCCTTCATCCTTCCGCCCTCATCCTTCGTCCCTACCACCCGGCCACAAACGGCTTGTACCGTCCTTCGCCCCGCAGGAAACTCGCCACCCGCCGCGCCTGGCGCTGGATGATTGTCTTGAGCTTGTGCTTTTTGCCGTCGTAGGCCTCCTCTGCGTCCAGGCGCTCCAACACCCGCCGCGCCAGCTCCCGCCGGGTTTCATCCGTCAGCCGCCCCTCCTCTAACTTTACCGCGCCGCCCCGCAGCAACATCCCCACGATCGTCCTATCAACAACGCAGGCGCGGAACTCCTCAGTAAGATCGAGCACCAAGCTGGGTTTACCTGGCCGGTCCGTATGCAGAAACCCGGCGAAAGGCTCCAGGCCTGCCAGGGTCACCGCGCCCCAAACCTGTGAGTACAGTATCCCGTACCCGTAATTGAGCGCCGAATTCACCGGATCCTCTGCACCCCGGCGCTCCCGGCCTGCAAATTCAACCCTTTCCCCGAGCAGGACGCCTATCCCCTCCCAGTACTCCTGGGCAGCCCGTCCCTCCACAGAAAAGATCGGGCCGCGGAGCTCGTCCACCGTCGTTCCGCTCAAACCTTCAAGCTCGCCGCGGATCTCCTCCAGCCGCTTCAGCCGCGCCTCCAACTCCCGGTAGAGCGCCGGATCGGCCGCCCGCCGGTATTTGGCAAAATACTTTAGGACGTTCGCTTGGTTTTTAAGCTTTCCTTCGATAAAAGCGACGGCCAGCGCCGCACCGCGCTCGTCGGTATAGGCTAAAATCTGCTCGCGGCGCGTCACCACCGTGCCGCTTAACTGCGGCGAGGTCACCTTCGCGTAAGGCTTGCCGGAGGAAGTGAGAAAATTGATCTGTATTCCGTGCTCGATGCATTCGAGAATCACGTCCGAGGACAAAGAAACCCCCCGCGTGGCAATCGTCAGCGAGGAAATATCCCGGAAGGGGATTTCCTCCACCACCCTGCCCTGCTCCTTGATCAGCAGCCGTTCGCTCTTTTTACCCAGGGTCGTACCGAAATTCAGGACAAAGATCTCAGCCATTACCCACCTCAAGAGCGAATTTATGAAGTGTTGGAACACTCCCGCTATCAAAACTCGCCTTGTGAAGTTCTTTAGCTAAATAGGGAAAGTATCACCTGGACATTTCGAGCCTTTGCTACTATTTTGGACGTCGTTGCACTTTTTTCCTGCACCAAGGAAAAGTTTTTGAAACTTCACTCCGGATTGTTCATAAGCGCATTTTTCAGAGATCTCGAAAATCTTACCTAAAAGCAACCATTCTCACATTACCTGCAAAAAAGACCGCATAACAATAAACCGCCCGGGTTGAAAGAATGAACGCGTATCAGGACGGGGCGACCTTTCCTGAGTTGATGGCCGACTGGAGGATTTTTACCTGGTAAGATGTAATTCTAATCCGAGAAACGATTACGCGATCGGAGTGATAGCGGTGGAAAAGCTGGTCCGGGACCTGACTTTGATACTCCTGTATCTTACCTCCTGGCAGGAAGACGTTGCGTTCGGTGTGGCCCGCAGGAGCTGGAAGGGCTACCCTTTTGAAACGCTGGACGTACTGGCGGAGGAAGGGCTGATTGACGGCAGCCGCCGGGCGAAGTCGGTATGGCTGACGGAGGCCGGGGAGGAAGCGGCCCGGAGGCTCCTCGCGCAGTATGGGCTCGCGTCTCGCGATCATCCGGAAAAGGATGACCGGGTGGTTTGCCTGCCGGAACGCAAAAGAAAGGAGCAGCCGCCAAGATGACCGGTAACACTGTTGCTCCGAATTTTAGCCGGTGCTGTTTCGGGAAAGGGGCGGGTCGCAACGGCGTCCGAGAGCGCCGGAGAACGAGCAGCCGGCTGCAGAAGCAGCATACAGAAGTTTCACGAAAGGGCAGGTCGAGATGGCTACCCGGAGGATCTTCGGAAAAACGTGGTGGGGAAACGCCTGGATCGAGGCGATGGAAAGGATCGACTACAACACCAACAGGCTCCCGCGGGGCAGAAGATACGCCAGCGGGGGGATGGTTAAGGAGATCCAGGTTGAGAACGGCGAGGTTTTAGCCAGGGTAAAGGGCTCCCGCCCCACTCCCTACAGGGTAAAGATAAGTCTAAGAAAGTTTGATGAGAAACAAAAGGCGAAGATAAAAGCAGTTATTGCCGAAAATCCTGTACTGGCTTCCCAGTTGTCGCTGGGAAATCTGCCGGAAGAAATGCTCGCGGTGTTAGAGAAGCAAAAACTTCGCCTCCTGCCGGCTTCCTGGAAAGACCTCGCCGCGAGCTGTTCCTGCCCCGACTGGGCAAACCCCTGTAAGCACTTAGCTGCGGTGTATTACCTCTTAGCCAACGAAATAGACAAAAATCCCTTCATTATCTTTGAACTGCGGGGGATAAGCGCCGGTGAGTTGATGGAGGCGGCGGGTTTTTCTGCCGGGGAGACAAAAAGGGATGCCTTTATCCCTTATACCGAAGTAACCGTGCCCGCAGGCGAACAGGTGCATCAGGTGGCGCTCGACCTGGCCTTCGAGAACGCGGGGAAAGAGGCCTTATCCGTCCTGTTAACCGGTTCCCCTTTGTTCTACCCGGCGGGGGATTTCAAAAAATATCTGCTAAAGGCTTATCAAGGCGTCACCAGGGCCATAGAAGAATTAACCCTTTTGGAAGACGGCATTTCCTTTGAAAATGTTAATTTTTGCTTGCTTTACCCCTCCAATGCCTGTTTCACTTTGTCCGACGTCAATTTCTTCGTTTTCCCCGGCGGCGGGCGGGTGGATTTTCTTAGGGGCGAAAAGTCAAGCAAGAGAATTCCTGAAGCGATCAACGGCAAGCTGGCGTTGAAAAAAACATCCGGCGAAATAACCGGCGCGGACCGCCTGCTTGAGCTTTTTGTGAAGCTGCCCTTGAACCCCTCTTTAGAAGGCAACTCTCCATCGGCAAGGTTTTTGAACTTGGCCGTCGCCGTCGCCGGGGCGCTGGCCCGGGAAGCGGCATACCTGCCGGAAGTGATCACTGATCCGGACGGGAATTTTTCCGTCCGCTATCTCCCGCTGATTAATTCGGAAAAGGCAAAAGAAGCGATTGAACGCCTGGTCAAAATCATGCCTGCCGGCTTTGTTTTCCGCGAGAAGGATAAGGCCGTGCTTACCGGCCGGGAGGCCGCCCTGGAGGTCCTCTCCCTGATTCT
>JASEJH010000208.1:1678-3590 GCA_030016455.1 Thermoanaerobacteraceae bacterium | reverse complement strand
TTTTTTCAACAAGGATTTTTTTACCTCAGGAAGAATAAACCTTAACGGTGCAAAATTACTGCTTAAGCGTCTGTGACGGTGGTTTTGAGGTCTGAAACAATGGTTTTGGGGTCCAAAATAAGCCTAAAGGCAATTGCTGCTGACGACGATGAACCGACCTGCAATTTGCTGAGCAGTCTCCTGGAGACCTTCGAAGAGGTAACGGTAGTCGGCAAGGCCGGTACGGGCAAGGAAATGCTCGACCTGGTGCGGGAGAGCCTGCCGGATATTGTCTTCGTTGATGTCAAGATGCCGGATCTGGACGGGCTTTCCGCAGTTCACCGGTTGCAGCAAGAGCACCCCGGCGTCTTCGTGGTTTTTGTCTCTGCGCACGCCCATTACGCCGCCGAGGCCTTCAATCTGGACGCCGTTGACTACCTGGTGAAGCCGGTAAGCCGGGAGAGGCTTAGCCGGGCGCTGGCCAAAGGAAAACGTTTCAAAGAAATGCAGTCCGCTGCCGGTAATGAAACTGCTTCGTCCGGCAGAGTAGCGGGCGGCGTAGAAGGCAACGGTGCGGATTACCACAATAAGTTGTTCGTCAAAAGCGGCCACGGCATGGTGGTGATCGAAACAGAAAAGATACTTTTTATCGAAAAAACCGGGAGAAAGTGCGTCATCCACACCGGCGGTGACCGCTACGAGACAACAGAAAGGCTTGCTTCACTCGAGCAGAAACTTGATCCTGCTCGTTTTTTTCGCTGCCACAAAAGTTTCATTATTAATGTAAACCGGGTTGAAAAGATTTTGCCAATACCACGTGTGGATCGGGCCTACGAAGTGACTTTTCATAACTACCCGCAAAAGGCCGCCATGCGCCGCGACAAGTTCAAGGAGTTTTGCCGGATAATCAAATGCTGAAGGATATTTCAACAGAACTCCCAAGAATAGAACCGGCCGTTCGCCCGGGCCGGACGGCCCAGAGCAAGCGCTTCCTGCTTTTACTGGCTTGTGCTCAACTAATCCTCCTGGCCGCCGCCTTCGCACAGTATCTCGTCTACAGCCCCGTTCACGCCGAAAGCCACAAGCACGTGATTATCCTCGTTTGTTTCGCCGCCAGCATCGTTTTCAATGTTTTCATCGCCGGCAGAATGACGAAGGTGAGTGAAAAGGAGGCGCTGCTCGCTGCCCGTGCAGCAATGGCGGAAGGTTTCGCCGGCCTGGCTGAAGCGATGCAGGCGCAGAACCGGGACTTTGTCCGCCACGTTGAGGAGATATCCCGGTTAATCGAAAAGGACCGGCTGGAGGAACTGTCGGTTTACCTCGAAAGGATGGCCGGGAAAATTGCGGCCTTCAACGACGTTCTGAAGATAGATAACCCGGTGATAGGCGCCCTGCTCAAAGCCAAGGCCACCGAGGCCGACGTCCGGCGGATCAGGCTCGAAGTGGACGTCTCCGCCTCCCTGGCCGGTCTGGACGCAAAGGCGCTGGATCTGACCCGCATCATCGGAAACTTGATTAATAACGCCTTCGACGCCGTCCTCCCTCTCGAAGAACAAGAAAGGCTCGTTAAGGTGGATATCCGGCGGGCCGGGCCGCTGCTGCGTATTGAGGTGAGCAACCGGGGGCCGGTCATAGACGCGGAGACGGCGGCGCGGCTCTTCGAGCCCGGCTACACCACCAAGGGCGAAGGCCACAGCGGCCTGGGTCTCTACACCGTAAAATCGCTGACCGAAAAGCTCGGCGGCACGGTCGAGGTCCTGCCGGAGGAAAACGGGACGCGGTTTGTGGTGACGCTGCCCAGCCTGTAGGGCAAAGGATTACCCCGCCGGGGCAGATACTTTTTCACCGAGCCGGCAAAGCAGCAGCGCTAGTGTTATTAGCAGCGCGATCAATACAGGATGGCGCTTTCGCACCCCAAAATCCCTCTTTTATA
>JASEJH010000208.1:0-1668 GCA_030016455.1 Thermoanaerobacteraceae bacterium | reverse complement strand
CCGGCATCCTTTACAATTCCCGCCATCGTAAAAGCGTTGACTGGGTCTGCTCTCGGAATGGTGATAATGCGTTCACCATTGGTCATCGTGATGTGCCTGCCTTGTCGTGTAATCCAGAAGCCCGCTTTCTGAAAAGCGGCGACAGCTCGCTGGTGATTTATCCCCGGGAGTTTTGGCATGCCCTATCCTACATCCACATAACGGGATTCCTTATTTTTACTTAAATCTTCAACAGTCTCTAAGTACGCTTGTATAGCATCTTTGATATTCTCTAAAGCTTCCTCTTCTGTCTGCCCTTGCGACCAACAGCCAGGCAAACCGGGGCACCAGACAACATAACCCTCTTCGGTTTTTTCGATATTAACTTTGTATTTCATATATCCAGGCTCCTTTAACGGCTTTTCTATAATTTTATCATAATCAACGGCTGCAGTGTCACCATTTGCCGCTTTGTGATTTAGCCTATTTTTTCTGCGCTACGATTGGCAATAGCGGTGACGCCGCCAACCGGCACAGCAGACTCAGTCCGCCGGCGGCTAAACCAGCGCGAACATAAACAAACGGGCTAACTCTTGGAGGGCACAACAATGAACCCATTGGCCCGCAGGTGGTCCGTCACGACGCTACAAGGGTTTTTAAGCTTACGTACTTTGATGGGGTCTACTCTTCCGGTTTTATAGTCGGAGAGCGTCCAACGGTAATACGCTTGCGCTTTTAACGGCGGTTGAATTTTGAGTGTGACAGGGAACCGTCCCCTGACACAGTGTGACACAGTGACACAGCTTGGGGTTGAAAGCGCCGCTTGTACTCGTAGAACTGAGTGCGGGTCATCCCGCGCTGCCGGCAGGCTTGACTCATGTTGCCTAAGGCTGTTGCTAATTCTAAAACACTCAGCCTATGTCGTGCTACTTTTTCCGCTGCGTTCATTTGGTATCTCCTCCCATGCGTTAATTTTACCAGTTAATGTGCAATGGGAGAAGCTTAGTCGCACAATTCACTATTTGTTCCCCAGATAACTTACTTTACCCTCCTGTATCTTCCAACCTCTCCGTCGGGCATAGTCAAAGTCAATTCATTACCTGAAACAGAGACTTTTGCCACGAACGGCCCTGCCAAAGCACCCAGACCGCCCAGTTCCACCCTTATTCTGTCCTTCTCAACAAACTTATAACTACCACCCATGTTCATTTCCTCATCGGCTACCGTGAGTGTACCATCATCGAAGAACTCTATTTTTTCTGTTCCGTCAATCTCGCTCCATTTGCCGATAATTGCTTTCTCCAGGTTTGATGAACACGAGACCAAAAGGGCCAGGATGAAGGTAATTACGAACCAACCCAATGGTTTATTTATGTCTCTCTGCGCTATTTTCATGATTTTCCTCCTTTTAGTGTTGTCGATACTTTTCACACAGTCTCCCGTCCCCTGACACACCCTCCTTATTAGCAAGCAATCAATGTTTTACCGAGCTTCTACAGGGCGTTCTCAGGCACCTCTGTACCGAGGATGATATTAAAGACACCACTTTGTTCCGTCTCTGTGTCCTTCACAACTACTTCTATCTTATTTGTGTCACAAATGGGGATTACAGCCGTATGAATGTCAAAACTCGTTTCGATACCTTTGAATAGTCCCGATTTATACTCGTAAGATCTACTTCCGTAGGTG
>JASEJH010000207.1 GCA_030016455.1 Thermoanaerobacteraceae bacterium | reverse complement strand
CACAAAACTCAGCAGGGAGGATAACGTTTTCTCCGTGCTAACTTCTCATAGTAAGAATTTCACGGGTAAAGCGGTAATATCTTCCCCTTTGAAAAGGATGCGGCCCTTAACCACCCGGTAACGGGAAAAACCCATTATGGTCCCCAAAAGCGTGGTCTTCCCCGAGCCGTTGGGGCCGAAAAGTACGTGGGTTTCCCCCGGTTTGATTTCAAGGTTGATCTCCTGCAGGGTCAGCCGCTCACCGACCGCCACGCTGAGGTTCTCTAATTTCAGCATCTTACACCCTCCTAACTCCGACTGAAAGCGGCGACGAAACTTCCCTGGGGCACGCCTATCGCCGCCGCTACCGGGCGGCACTTGGCGCGCAGCAGGTGGAAAACCCTCCCGTCCTTCATTTCCGAAAAGGTTTCGTAATAGCCCATTCCCTTGGCCAGAACCAGGTCCGCCCTGGCGTAAAGGCTCTTGAATTCCGGTGAAGCGGACTCCAGGTCGAGGCCGGGTGAATCCGTACCCGTGGACTCCAACCGGGTGAAGGACTCTTTAAGCCCGCACTCTTCCAGGTCTGCAAGCGTGAGGTCGTTCTGCACCGGCCGCGCCTTGACCACGTACACTACTTCTTCCACCGTCCGGCAGAGCTTCCGGTAAAGAGGCAGGTCGAAGTAGCACTCGGCGGCGTTGTCGGTTAAAAAAAGAAGACAGCGCGTACTTGCCAACCGGTCAACAAACGCCGGAATCTGGTTTATTATGAAGTCTACCGGCTGCTCCATCTCCCGCGCCACTACCTCCAGATCCCGAAAAAAATCAACCGTATTCCCAAGCGCCGCCAGGCTTAAAAGTCCGGTCCAGTCGTCACCGAACCGGGGTTTTAACTCCTCTACCGCCACCGCCGCAAAAGCCAGTTCCCCCTGTTTAACCTTCCGAAAGGGGTCCGGGTTGCCCGCAACCTGCCGGACGGCGCGCTGGGCAACCGCCGCCACCCGGGCGGGAATCTTTGCCGGAGAAAACTCCGCGTCCAGTATCGCGCGCCCTGCCGCTATTGCCTTTTCCCGCAGCGTAGGATCCTCCGTGGCCAGTTTTGCCGTTGTAACGATCAGGCGTTCAAGGCAGCCGTAGCACTCCGTAACGGCCCGCATTCCACCACCACGCCTCTATTATATCTTGTTTCCGTATTCCAGGCAAAAAAATCAGCATCCAGGAACGAAACCTGATACCACCGGGGCTTCACAGACGCTCCATCCCCTCAAGGTTGAAAGGGCGGCCGCTATTCGAATTCCACCACGGTGACGCCGGCGCCCCCTTCCCCCGGCCCGCCGGAGCGAAAAGACTTCACCCGCGGGCAGCCCGCCAGGTACTCCCTCACCGCCTCCCGTAGCGCCCCGGTGCCGTAGCCGTGAATGATGTCCACCCGGTTGAGGCCTGCCAGAAGCGCAGCATCAAGATACCTTTCCACGGCCAGAAGGGCTTCTTCCACCCGCTGCCCGCGCAGATCGAGCGTGGACCCCGCCGTGCCCCCGCCAGAAAAACCGACTCCGCCGGCGACCTCCCGCTTCTGCACGGGCTGCACCGCCGCCGCCGGCACCTCAACCCGGAAAGAACCCACCTGAACAGAAAGCATGCCCTCCTTCGCCCGCGAGACGACGGTTCCTTCCTGTCCGAAACGGGGTACAAACACCGCCTGGCCCGGCTCGATTACCCCAGGCACCGCACCCTCTGCAGGCGGCGGAGAGGATTGCGCAAACCGCCCGCTCAGCCGCCGCAGGCGCTCTCGGGCCGCCTGCACCGCCATTTCTTGCTCCCGCCGATCTTCTGCACGGATCTTTGCGCGGAACTCCCGGATGATCGCTTCCGCCTCCTGCCGGGCCACGCGCACTACCGCCGCTGCTTCCTCGCGGGCTCCGGCAAGCATCTTCTCTCTCATGGCTGCCAGTTCCCCGAGTCTGTCTTCAAACTCTGCCTTTGACCGCGCCGCCTCGTCTTTCAGCCGGGCCGCCTCCGCCGCCTCCGTTTCCGCCCGGCGCCGCGCCCTTTCAAGCTCGTCGGAAAGTTCCCGCAGGCGGCGTTCCTCCGGATCCAGAAACTCCTTCGCCCGTTCCACGAGCCGCGCGTCCAGGCCCAGGCCGCGCGCGATCTCAAAGGCGTTGGAACGCCCCGGCTGCCCGATCACCAGGCGGTAGGTGGGTGCCAGCGTCTCGGGGTCAAAGTCCACAGAAGCATTCTGCACCCTGGGTCTCCCGGCCGCAAACTCCTTCAGTTCACTGCTGTGTGTGGTCGCGATCGTTTTGGCTCCGCACCGCTGCAGTTCCTCCAGGATGGCGCACGCAAGCGCCGCGCCCTCTCTCGGGTCGGTCCCGGCTCCCAGTTCGTCCAGGAGAACGAGGGACCGTTCCCCGGCCCGCGCCAGAATCTGGATGATGTTGCCCAGGTGGGAGGAAAAGGTGCTCAGGTTCTCCGTTACGCTCTGTTCGTCGCCGATGTCGGCCAGCACCGCCTCGAAAACCCCAACCTCGCTACCTTCCGCCACCGGCACCTCCAAACCGGACTGGGCCATCAGCACGCACAGGCCGGCGGTTTTCAGCGTCACCGTTTTGCCGCCGGTGTTCGGCCCGGTGATTACCAGGATGTCGAAGTCCTTGCCCAGGCGGATATCCACCGGCACCGCCCTCTTCCCGAGGAGGGGATGCCGGGCGCGCTTCAACTCCAGCCGGGGTTCCCCGACCAGGACCGGCGGCATGGCGTCGAGGGCCGCGCTGTACCGCCCTTTGGCTAAGATGAAATCGAACCGGCCCAGCGTTTCCGTGGAATTCAAGATCGCCTCCGCCGCCTCCGCGACGGCCCGCGAGAGTTCGGCCAGGATCCGCTCGACTTCCCGCTGTTCCTCCACCCTCAGCCGCCGGACTTCGTTCCCCTTTTCTACCACCGCTAACGGCTCAATGAAAAGGGTGGCGCCGCTCGCCGACTGGTCGTGCACCAGCCCCTTCACCTTGTCGTGGTGCTCCACCTTGACGGGCAGGACGTAGCGCCCTTCCCGGATGGTGACCACCGGATCCTGGAGGTACTTTTGCCACGCGGGGGAACGCAAAAAACCGTCCAGGGTTTCTCTGATTTCCCCTTTGAGCCGCTCGATGCGCCTGCGGAGGTCGGCCAGGTGGGTGGAAGCCGCGTCGGTCACCTCGTCCGGCGGCTGAATGCACCGCTTCAAGCGCTCCTCCAGTTCCGGAAAGGGGTGCAGGTTCTCGGAGAGCCGCCCCAGCAGCCGGTAGGCGGAGCCGCGCTCCTGAAAAAACTTCTTTACCCGCCGAATCACGGCCAGATTATCGGCGACCCGCAAAAGTTCCCGGGCCTCGAGTACGACGCCCTGAAGGACGCGCTTCAGCTCCGGCCGGATGTCGTGCCAGCCGCTCAGGTCGAAAGAAGGCTCCAGGCGCAAAATTTCCCTTGCCTCACCCGTCTGGGCGAGATGGTGCCGTACCAACTCTATATCCGTCTCCGGCGTGAGCTTCTCCGCCAGTTCCCGCCCGATGGCGCTCTCGGTAAACCGTGCCAGGTGTTCCCGGATCAGGTGAAACTCCAGGCGCCGCAAAACCCGTTCGTCCAAACCTTGAACCACTCCCCTAAATAACGTAAGGTTTCTGCAGGGCCCTGGGCAGACCGGCGCGCGCCAGATTCCTGCGCTGACCGCACTATCACTCGTCACCCAGCACTCAACCCGGTAATTG
>JASEJH010000206.1 GCA_030016455.1 Thermoanaerobacteraceae bacterium | reverse complement strand
CGGCGCCGGGAAGCCGCAACCCTGTCTTGACTAAATTCTCGGCTAATGGTATAAAAGATTGACCGGTTTTTGACTATTTAGCGCAAAAAAATTGCTATTCAGGCGGAAGAAGCAGTAACCTGCTCCTTTTTCCGGACCGGCTTGGAGGTTTTGCCAGGAAGATGAACCGCTAACGAGGGGGTTTGGCATTGCTCAGTATTTCGAAGATGCTTTCCGGACAGGAAGAAACCGGCGACGCTTTAAGGTACCGCTCCACCGGCCGGCCTCCCGGGCCGGTGGTGGTCTGGAATTCGACCCGGGCCTGCAACCTGCGGTGCCGTCATTGCTACGCCAGTGCGACCGCGGGCCCGGCCGAGGGAGAGCTTTCGACGGCGGAGGCGAAACGCTTTATCGACGGTCTGGCAAAGGCCGGGGTGCCGGTTTTGCTTTTTTCCGGGGGCGAGCCGCTGATGCGGCCCGACTTTTTTGAACTGGTCGAGTACGCTAAGGAACGCGGCATCCGCCCGGTCATTTCCACCAACGGGACGCTGATCGCGCCGGAGGTGGCGCGGCGGATCAAGGAGGCCGGTGTCGGGTACGTCGGGGTCAGCCTCGACGGCCTGGAGGAACTGAACGACCGGATGCGCAAGGTCGAGGGGGCTTTCCGGATGGCGCTTGAAGGGATCAGGAACTGCGTGGCGGTGGACCAGCGGGTGGGGCTGCGGTTCACCATCACGCGGGAGAACTACCGGGATATCGCGGCGATCTTTGACCTGGTGGAGCGGGAAGGGATCAACCGGGTCTGCTTTTACCACCTCGTCTCCGTGGGCCGCGGAGTCAGCCTGCGGGACCAGGACCTGGACCCGGCGACCAAGCGCCGGGTGGTGGACCTGATTATCGAGCGGACGGCCGACTTCTGCCGGCGGGGTCTGGGGAAGGAGATCCTGACGGTGGACAACCACGCCGACGCCGTTTACATCTACCTGAAGCTGCGCCAGACGGCGCCGGAACAGGCGGAAAGGGTATATAACTGGCTCAAGCAGACCGGCGGTAACCGCAGCGGCAGCGGCATCGGGGCAGTGGACTGGTTCGGTAACGTTTACCCCGACCAGTTCACCCAGAACCACCCCCTGGGTAACGTCAGGGAGCAAGAGTTCGGCGAGATCTGGTTCGGCGAGACGCACCCGCTGCTCAAGCAACTCCGGGACCGGAAGCCCCTTTTAAAGGGGCGCTGCGGCTCTTGCCGGTGGCTCGAGATCTGCAACGGCAACTTCCGGGCCCGGGCCGAGGCGGTTTACGGCGATTTCTGGGCGCCGGACCCGGGATGCTACCTCACCGACGAGGAGATCGGGTTCGCGGTTCACAGTTCAGCTTAAGCTGATGGACCTTTAAGGTCCGTTCACGGTTCAAAGTTCAAGCTTAAGGTGGTGGCCTTTGGAGTCCGTCTTGGTTTACGTATAGCTGTGCAGACCGGGCAGGACGAATTTTACGCCGATCAGGGTGAACATTACGACGACGAAGCCGATGACGGCAAGCCAGGCGCCGCGCCGGCCCCGCCAGGAGCCCCGCGTCCAGCCGTGGAGGTAGAAGGCATAAACCAGCCAGGTAATGAGCGCCCACGTCTCCATCGGGTCCCAGCTCCACCAGGTTCCCCAGGCCTCCTCCGCCCAGACCGCGCCGGTGATGATTAGGAGCGTTTGGAAGGCGAAGCCGAAGGCGATAATCCCGTAGATCAGGCGTTCGAGGCGCCCCGGCTCGGGAATCAGACCCCGCAGCCCTGTTTCCGCTGCGCCGGGCCGGTCTTTTACCAAGTACATCAGCCCTATGGCGAAAGATAAGGCAAAGGCGCCGTACGCCAAAATCGCGGTGGCCACGTGGAACTGGAGCCAGTAGCTCTGAAGCGCCGGGACTAAAGCCTCGGGCGCTTTTTTGATCGAAAAGGCGTAGGCCATAAGCCCTACGACGAGCGGCGTGGCGAAAATGCCGGTGGCGGGCATCCGGTACCGCAGCCCGATGATGAGGGTGCCGGCAGCGATGGCGAAGATCATCAAGGTTATGAACTCGTAAAGGTTGGCAAAGGGCCAGCGCCCGGCGGCGATGCTTCTGGCCGTAAGGCTGACCAGGTGGAAGAGCAGGCCGGCGCCGGTGAGCACGAAGCCCAAATGCGCCGAGCGGTCGCTCCTGGTCCAGAAGAAGGAGAAGAAGGCTGCCAGGGAGAGGACATAAGCAATGAAGGCCAGGGTAAAGAAGTTGCTTTCGATGGTCTGCACCTTAAAAAACCTCCTTTCAGGTGTTTACTTTTCCCCGGTCGCCGTTGCGTTCTGACGCCCGCTGTCCGGGCGGCGCCGCGGGTTGAAAACCAGGTAGAGCAAAACGCCTGCGGTGGAAAGGATGAAACCGGCAAAGGTGTAAGGGAGCGCCGGGTTTTGCTTTGCCTGCAAGCCCGTATATAAAGAGTACCGGTCAAATACAACCTTCCCTCCGGGAAGCTCGGCTTCCTGTCCCATTTCCAGGAGGTTCATCTCTGCCGGCTGGTTCTGGAAGTAAAGGATGTAGAGCACCCGGGGGTTTTTCGGCTCCTGCGACCGGGTGGTCGGCATGCCGTTGGGAGCGTAGGTGAAATCGGGGTAGAAGCGTACGCCGAGGGCGTAGTGCGGCCCGAGCGGCAGTTGCCCGCCCGCGGCAATTTCAATGGGCATATTGTTCTCCCCGGCCGTCAGGCGCCCGCTCAAGAGCCAGCCGTACTGCATTTGGTAAACCTTGACCCCGTGGTGCTTCAGGGGATGGTTCACCATAACGTCCGTTTCCCGGGTAACTTTGCCGTTTTCAATCACGGCACAGCGGCTGATGTACTGTTTTGGAGAGCCGTCCGGGTAGTACTTGATCTGGAAGTCTTTTACCTGCAGGTCAAAAGGAAAGCCTTGAGCGGTAAGGGCGACGGTCTGTCCCGGTACGGCATCGAACCGTTCTTCTTTCTGCACGCGGGGTGTGAACATCAGTGTGACCAAGATGAAAACCAGCCCGACGTGGAAAACGGTCAAACCCCAGGCGCCCAAACCCCGTTTGGCGTCCCTGCGGCTGAGGCGGACGGCGAACTGGCCCCGGTAGTACGTGCAGATCAAAAGGCTGACCACGAGCCAGATTTCCGCCGCGGTAAACCACCAAGACCGGAAGAGGTTGGCAAGGCCCGTGCTGATGATGAGCTGCCCGAGGGTCGGTCCGTACTGTTGGGTATAAAAGAAAGGTGCCTGATTTTGGGGAACCACCGTGCCGATGGCGGAGGCGATGCTCAAGAAGGCCAGTACCGTAAGGATGGCCCGGATAGAGGTGAAATGGTCCTTTATCTTAGCGAGAATTTTCATCCACCCCGCTGCCTGGTCCGCTGCGTCTTTTGGACCCGAATTTTTGCGGAACGCTTTATTTTATCAGTTTAACTGTTTCCGGCCGTGAAGTCAATTTTAAACTTTCAGAGGTGTTATCGGTTCAGGTTTATTTTCTAAGAAAGGTTGTGTTATTTTGGAAATTTTGGTTAGGGACGAAACCGGTTTGGCGTGGTTAACGGTTAGCCGCTAAGGGAATTTCATTATCTATGTCTATGGCGCGTACTATCAAAGGTATAAAAGTCAAGCATTGCACCGAACGAATAAGGCCAGGCCTCATCTTTATCTACAAGCATTCCCCGGCGGGGGATCCGTGGGGGGTGCGCCGGGGCAGCAGGCACAGCCGAATATATTGTAAC
>JASEJH010000205.1 GCA_030016455.1 Thermoanaerobacteraceae bacterium | reverse complement strand
GACAACGACTTTATTTCCTCTTACAATCAAACCAGCGGGTTCTGGAACGGTTTGCCGGAAGCATATATCGCGCATGAGGAGGGAAAGGTATTTATGGTATATAGTGAGCATAAAAGCGCGACGGCGGTGGCGAGGCCCTTCTGCCAAAAGAACGGGGACGCTTCTGGAAGAACCGTTTTGATCATTGAAGACAACGCCGCTAACGCCAAACTCGTCCGGAACGTCCTGGAGTTGGAGGGTTACGCAACCCTGGTAGCCAGGACAGCATGGTATGGGATCAGTCTGGCAAAAGAAAGGAAACCCGACCTCATTATAATGGACATCGGGCTGCCCGAAATAGACGGATTTACCGCAGCGGAAATACTAAAGGCGGACCACGATACAGCAAACATCCGTATCCTTGCTCTCACCGCATACGCTATGGAGGGTGACGCCGAAAAGTGCATCGCCGCGGGTTGCGACGCATACCTTTCCAAACCGGTGAGCATTAACGGCTTTTTAACTGCGGTCAAACAGTTTCTCGGTCCGTGAGAAGTTCAACTTTGGGTTCTGCCGGTATCAGCAGGCAAAAACTGCTGACCGTACCCAGGGTTCCCTCAACCCAGAAACAGCCGCCCCGCAGCCTGCTAAGCTCGCGTGCAAGTACCAGGACCTTTTCGCTTTCGGAATCTCTCCCGGGCAGCTTCAGACAGCCGTGTTCGCCAGCCTGCCATCCGGGAGAGAAAGTCCGCCAGACGCTGAACAGAAGTTTTTCCTTGGAGAGGGAGCAGCGCAGACCCACCTTGCCGCCGGGAGCGGTTTTTTCGATTACCAGCAGCAGGAGACCCGTCAACGTTTCCGCGAGCAGCATCTGTGGAACAAAAGCCCCCGCCGCTTCGGGGGCAATTTCGAAAACCAACTGCACGCCGCCGGATTTTGCCTTAGCGGCTACGGCTCTTTTACAGGTGGCCGCCAACTCGGAAACGGATACCACCCGGTTGCCGAACCTGTCATCTAAAGGACAGTTCTCAAAAAAGCCTGAGAGCACCTGTTCGAGCTTGAGCCCGGCTTCGCGGATTAAATGCAAGTAGTCGAGGGTTTCCCGGGCCCAGTTTCCGGTTTCCTTTAAGAGGAGAAGCTCCGAAAAACCGATAATACTTGTCAGAAGAGTCCGCACCTCGTGGCTTAAAACCGCGTGAAAGGGTCTTTTCTCTTCTCCGTTGCCGTAAGGCGTGTAAAGCTGTGTCATTTCAAAAACGTTTTCCTCCGGCCTCTTCGAAAAGAATCCATTTCTTTCTTCAACTTTCCGGAACATAGTTTCTACCTCTTCGATATTTGTGAATGGAGTTGTTCGGAGAGTGCCAATCTGGGTTTTAGACTATCACGCCCGGAATGGCTTGTCAATATCTCCAGGAGAACCATATTTTGATATATTTTGCAGAATTATGTCACAATTTACGCCTTGGCAGGGTTGAAGCACATTTTGCCTTTATATACATATATTGGACATTGGCGGGCAGGTTTTAGGGACGCAGAATAAAGGAGCAGAAGGAGGGATTTCCTTGAAGAAAGAACCGCATATTGAGAACCAGGGCGTAAAAATACACGTGGCGCTGGGTAAATATCCCTGTCCGGACTTGTGGCTGGCTACGGCTTACGTACCGCCCCAGGACTACGGCAAACAGTTCCCTGCGGAAGAAGCACTGGAGAAGGGAACCCTGTGGCCGGACCTCTATTCCCCTTATCCTTCGGATCCTTAAGGTGGAAAGAAGGTGACATGATGTACCACGAAGGGCAAACGGCAATGTTAAGGAAGCTTCAGGCTTTAGAGTTTGCGGCCATAGAGCTGACGCTGTACCTCGATACTCATCCGTACGACCGCACCGCGCTACGGGATTACAACCAGTTGGCACACGAGCTGATGGAGCTCAAAAAGAACTATAGCGAGAAATACGGGCCGCTCATGGCCTACGGATTCGATCCCGCCCAAGGTGACTGGAAATGGGCTGAAGAGCCCTGGCCCTGGGAAATGGATTATGAAGGGGGCAGGTAGGGATGTGGGTTTACGAAAAGAAACTGGAGTATCCGGTGCGGGTTTACTCCCGGGACCTCCGGATGGCTAAGTTTTTGACGGCGCAATACGGCGGCCCCGATTCTGAGCTCTCAGCCGCGATCCGTTACCTCAACCAGCGTTACACGATGCCGACGCCGCGGACCAAAGCGCTGTTGACCGACATCGGCACCGAGGAGATGGCCCACTGGGAAATTGTTGGGACAATGATTTACAAGCTTACCCGCGGGGCCACGGCCGAAGAAATGGAGCGGGCCGGTTTGGGAGGCCATTACGCCCAGCATGACAACGCCCTCTTTCCTGCGGATGCCAACGGGGTGCCGTGGACTGCGGCTTATGTCCAGGCCCACGGCGACGCGGTGACCGACTTACACGAGAATATGGCCGCCGAGCAGAAGGCCCGCGCTACCTACGAGCACTTGATCCGCCTCACGGACGACCCGGGCATCAAGGATACGCTGCGGTTCTTGCGGGAAAGGGAGGTCGTGCACTTCCAGCGCTTCGGCGAGGCCCTTGACCACGTGCACGGGTACATGAATGCAAAGAAGGTATTTTAGGCCTGTCTGCTGCTGCGGATAGTCAAGAGAGGCCGCGACTGCAGAGCAGCGGCCTCTTCGTTTTTCAATGCGGCTTTTTGGATTCTTGATTATTGACCGTGTGGGGATTTCCTTCCGCGAACACTCAAGAAACCCAATCCCTCTTGAAATAATGTTACTAAATTTAGCACTTTTCTGCCTGATTTAAACCGTAACTTCGCAATAGATCCGTCTGACCTTGACTTTTCCGTTGCCGGGCGCCGCAAACGGAAGAAAGTTGACACCTGGTTTTTTTCCTGGTATAAATAAGCCAGATTTCAGAAGTTTTGAGTGCTTTTTTACGCAAACGGCGCCGGATACCGGAATGCAGGCCTGCAAGCGGCATATGATTTCCCGCAGTATTTGTCATTCAAGGTATTAAACGGAGGAAAGAAAAGTGCACCCAGATATTGAACGCGTCCTTCTTGCGCGTGAAGAGATCCAGGAGCGGGTCAGGCTTTTGGGTACACAGATTTCCGCAGATTACAAAGGGAAGGAAATTCTTGCCGTAGGGGTACTTAAAGGCTCGGTCGTTTTTTTGGCAGACCTGCTGCGGGTGCTGACGGTTCCGGTGGAGATCGATTTTATTGCGGTTTCGAGCTACGGCAAGGCAAGTGCCTCATCGGGAGTGGTAAGGATCTTGAAGGACCTGGACCGCAGCATCACCGGGAGGGATGTGCTTCTGGTGGAGGATATCGTGGATACCGGACTCACGCTGAACTACCTGAAAGAACATTTGTTGTCACAGCAGCCGGCCGGTTTAAGGGTTTGCGCCCTTTTAGACAAGCCTTCCCGGCGGCGTGTGCCGGTGGAAATTGACTATTTGGGTTTTTCAATTCCGGACGAATTCGTGGTGGGTTACGGCCTGGACTATGCTGGGCGTTACCGGAACCTGCCCGACATTTGCGTCTTGCGGCGGGAGGTTTATGAAGGCGGCAGATAGGTTGCCCGATCCGGCGGCGGAACTGATAGTCATCCTTGACTTCGGCGGCCAGTACACGCAGTTGATTGCCCGGCGGGTGCGGGAGTGCCGGGTTTACTGCGAAATCCTGCCCTATCACACGCCAACCAATGAGATAAAGGCCAGGAAGCCGTATGGGATTATTCTCTCCGGCGGTCCGGCGAGCGTTTACGAGCCGCATGCG
>JASEJH010000204.1 GCA_030016455.1 Thermoanaerobacteraceae bacterium | reverse complement strand
GCTCTTCACCTTCTCCTCACCCTTTGGCGTGATAAGCACCAGCTTATCGGCCAGAATCTTCTTACGGGTGGCCTTGTCGATCAATCCCTCTTTTTCTAAGGCGTCTAGCTGCTTCTTGCCTGGAAAGATGACGATGTCGGCTGGCGCCCCCTGCTCGATCTGCTTCTGCAACGTACCAGACCCGGCAAAGTTGAAGGAGACCTTGGCCTCCGGGTGCTGCCGGCGATACAGCTCCGCGACTTCCGGTAGCGTATCTTTCAGCCCCGCGCCGGCGAAAACCATGATTTCGGCGGCCGGCGTGGCTTCCCGGGCGGTCCGGGATGTTCCGCACCCGACAAGCAGACCTGCCAGCAAACCGATGAGACTTACACACAACCAGGCTCTCTTTCGCATCCTGCTTCCTCCTTTTGCCTGTTATTTTGCAATTTCAGAAGGCACTGGTTTTTAAACCACGCGGCCGGTTCCCGATCGCTGCGCCACTCAAGACCTTTTTTCCATCCCGGCCGGCCGCCCGGGCTACAGTGCGGCTCAAGATGCTGAGCCGCCGGCGGTCAAGACCTATTGGGATGCCGTAAAGGTGCTCCAGCGCCGCCACCACCTCCTCCAGAGGCACGTTTCCCGCTCGCTCGCCGAGTCCCCCTACGGTAACGTTTACGTATCCGCACCCGGCCCTGACTGCCGCCAGCGCGTTGGCGGTGGCCAGGCCGAAGTCGTTGTGCCCGTGGAATTCAAGCGGGATGGCCACCTTCTCCTGCAGGCGACTGAGACGCTCCAAGGTTGCGAAGGGGTCGAGTATGCCCACCGTGTCGCAGTAGCGCAGCCGCTCGGCCCCCATCTCCTGTGCCAACAGCGCAAACTCGACCAGAAAGGCCTCTTCGGCCCGGGAGGCGTCCTCTGCTCCCACCGTTACGCGGCAGCCGTGAGCCAAAGCATAGGCGATTGCTTTCCGCAGTTGCGCCAAGACCCAGCCGCGCGACCGGCCCAGCTTGTACCGGAGGTGGATTTCGGAGACGGGGGCGGAGAGGTGCACGTCCCGTACCCCGCAGGCGAGCGAAGCGCGGATGTCTTCCGGCAATATCCGGTTCCAGGTGCTAACCCGGCTGCGCAGGCCCAGGGCGGTGATGCGTCTTATCGCTTCCTGCTCCACCTCACCCATCGCCGGAATGCCTGCCTCGATCTGGTAAACACCTGCGCGGTCCAGTAGCCGGGCGATCAGGATCTTTTCCCTCGTGCTGAAGGCCACCCCCGGCGCCTGCTCCCCGTCCCGCAGGGTGACGTCGATGAACAATGGCGCGCGCAAAGAAATTACCCCCGCACCACGAATCTTCTCAGGTAACACAATAAGCGTGTTTTCCGGCATCCGCCGCGTGTAAAAGGCCTACCGCGTCCGCCCGGCACTGCCGGCACCAGTCCATCTGGGGTACGTACTGCCGGCAAACGGTGCGGACAAAGGCGATCTCTTTCGGGCTTGGCGGCGCGAGGTGGGCGAACCCGGCTAGCGGGATGAGGGGCATGATGTTCATCATATGCACGCCCAAAGCGGCCACAGCCCGCGCCACTGCCGGGAGATGGTGGCCGTTCACGCCGGGCACGAAGACTGCGTTCACTTTCACCCGCAAACCCGCGCGCATGGCCTCGATAATACCCGCGGCCTGCCGCGACCAGATGAGGGCTGCTGCCTCCATCCCCCGGTAGACCGCCCCGCGCCACCGCACACCCGCATAAATCGCTGCTCCTACCGCCGGGTCCACCGCGTTCACCGTGACGGTCACGGTCCTCACCCCAAAAGCCTTGAGTTGCGAGACGTAATCGGCCAGCAGCAAACCGTTCGTGCTGACGCACTTGATTAACTGGGGAAATCGCGCGTGTACCAGCCGCAGGGTTTCGAGCGTTGCAGTGTTGGCCAGCGGGTCACCGGGTCCTGCAATTCCTACCACCCGGATGCGCGGGTCCTTCTTCACCACCTCTGCCACCCGTGCCGCTGCCTCTTCCGGGGTAAGCAGCTGGCTGGTGACCCCGGGACGGCTCTCGTTAGGGCAATCGTACTCCCGGCTGCAGTAGCGACACTCCATATTGCAAGCCGGCGCCACCGGCAGGTGAAGCCGGCCGTAACGCCGCGCTGCTTCCCTAAAGAAACACGGGTGCTCCGTCACCGCAAAAGCTTCCATAAATCAATTTCCTCCTTTGCTCCTGCTTCACGTCAACCGCCACACGGGCGCACTTACCAGTCCCGCCGCTTGCCGTGCCAGGTTCACAAATCCCCTGAACCCGGCAAAGGGGTCGTTTTCCTGGGGAAAAACAAGGAAAGGAATACCCAATTTTTGCATGAGAAACCTTTCTTTCGTTCCGCCCACCCAGAGGTGCGGCTGCCGGTACGTCACAAATTCCAGCAGTTCCCGCTCGTGGGCGTCGTCGACCAGCACCGTACCGCTGGCGACCTTGTTTCCGGCCTCCTGGTAGTCCTCCTGGCAGCCGAACTGGGAACCGGCCAGCACCACATCCATCCCTAGTTCCTTGAAGGCCTTGGCCATCGAACCTATCCGTGAAGCCCCAAAGAAGAGACCCACCCGTTTTCCGCCCAGCTTTGATAGAAAGGGAGCTGCCGCTACTTTAGCTGCGCGGATGCCTTGCGCGATCACCTCCTCGACCTCGGTCGCGCCGAAGAACTGGCCGATAACACGCAGGGCGGTAGCGGTTTCCTCTATGCCGAAGAAAGAGACCTTTACATAAGGGATGCCGAACTTTTCCCGCATCCCTTCCGCGAGGAAGTGTCCCGTGCGGCGGCAGTGCACGATATTGAGCCGTGCCCGGTGGGCTTGAGCCATGGTGGCCACTGAGGCCCTGCCGGAAATGGCACAGATGAGCTTCAGCCCCAGTTGTTCGAGCAACGCCTCGATTTCATCCAGATCGCCCTGCACGTTGAACTCCCCGAGGAGATTCACTCCGTTTTCAACGGGCTCTCCCGCCTCCTTGCCGATAAAATGCTCTAGGAGAACGCGGGCGGCGATGTCGTGTCCCGTCGCCTGGCTTGCTCCGCAGAACCCGGGCGCATTTACGGGCACGACCGGACGGCCCACCACTCGGGCGGCGCGCTTGCAAATGCCGGGGAGGTCCTCGCCGGTAATCCCTACCACACATGTGGCATAGACCAAAACAGCACGGGCATCGGGGACGAGGGTGCAGGCTTCCAGGATAGCCCGGTAAAGCTTTTCTCCCGCCCCGAAGACGACGTCGCGCTCCTCCAAGTTGGTGGAAAACAACCGGTAGCCCTTCCGCCGCACGTTGCGGCCGTAATAGGCGCAGCCAACGGGGCCGTGCACTAGGTGAATCACATCAGGTATCGGGGCCAAGACCCACCGCGCCCCGTAAAAGGCGCAGGCGCGTTCGGAAATCACGCCGGGCACGGTCGGCTGGCCGCACACCGGGAGCACCGGTGGTTCACTCTCTTTAACAACCGCATGCCCTCGCCGGGAGGGCAAAATTTCCAGCGGCACCTGCAAGGGAACTCACTCCTCCCCTGATAAAAGTAAAATGGAGCCGGACCGGTCAGGCGCCCGCCGGAGCGCAGAAGAGAACTCCGGTGCAACCGGCCCGACCCCAAATCGCTACGCCGCAAACTTAAAGCTGCTGGGTGCGGTCGTCCGGGTAGCGGTAATCCAGAAGCGCGTTGACTATCTCGTAGAGAAGCAACTCCGCCCCGCGGTAACCCACGATCGGCCGCTTCTGGTAGCCGAACCGGTCGTAAATCGGGAACCCCACCCGGACCAGCGGCACTTCTAGTTCCCGGGCG
>JASEJH010000203.1 GCA_030016455.1 Thermoanaerobacteraceae bacterium | reverse complement strand
TGAACACAAGCCAGTCGTAAGCCGCTGCGTCCCGGAGGGCGGCGTCAAGCGGCCCCCAATCCTCCGGCGGCTCGATCCGGATCGTTGGGAATTCGAAGACCTCCCCGCCAAGGGCCGCGATTGCTTCGGACAGCGCGCTGGCCTGCTCCCGGGACCTGGTCACCACCACCCGCCGCCCAAAGAGCGGCCCCTGCTCGAACCAGGCTAACTTTTCCCGCAGGGTGACCACCCTGCCGACCACCACCACCGCCGGATTGGTGATCCCGGCCGCCGCCACCTTCCCGGTGATATCGCTTAAGTTCCCCGTCACCGTCCGCTGTTTGGCGGTCGTCCCCCACTGGATCACCGCCGCCGGCGTCTCCGCCGGCATTCCGGCACGCTGCAAGCGCGCCGCAATTTCCGGCAGGTTCGCCATCCCCATCAAAAAGATCAGCGTGCCGCTGCCCGCCAACTTTTCCCAGTCAAGGGCCGAATCGGGCTTGTTCGGGTCCTCGTTTCCGGTAACCACCGCGAAACTCGAGGTAAAATCCCGGTGCGTCACCGGGATGCCCGCATACGCAGGCGCGGCAACCGCCGCGGTTACCCCCGGTACTACGCTGAAGGGTATCCCCGCCTCCTTCAGCGCCTCGGCCTCTTCGCCGCCCCTCCCGAAAACAAACGGATCGCCGCCCTTCAGCCGCGCGACAACCTTCCCTTCCCGCGCCAACCTGACCAGCAGCGCGTTGATCTCCTCCTGTCTCAAGGCATGACGCTCCGGAGACTTGCCCGCAAAGATCACCTCCGCGTCCGGCCGGGCGTACCTGAGCAGACGCGGGTTGACCAAGCGGTCATAAACCACCGCGTCCGCCGCGGCCAGCGACGCCACCCCTTTTACCGTAATGAGACCCGGATCACCGGGTCCCGCCCCTATGAGAAAAACTTTTCCCACCATCAGTTCTGGTTCACCTTCAAACCCTATTTGCCGTAAAAGTCAGTCCCGGCTTAAATTGTATAAAGCAAACCTCAAGAAAGCTCCCGGATGGAACGCAGGATTTCCGCCGCCCCCATTGCCAGCAGCTTCTCGGCCAGCCTGACACCTACCGCTTCCGCCTCCGCTACAGGACCGGTTTCTTCCGCCCGGAACAGGCGCTCCCCATCGACATCCGCCACCACGCCGGCCAGGGTCAGTTCGGTGCCCGCCGCGCGGGCCAGCGCCCCGATCGGCACCTGGCAACCGCCTTCGAGCCGGCGCATGAAGGCGCGTTCCGCTGTGATTTCGGCCCGGCTTTTTTCGTCGTTTATCACAGATACAACACGGGAGATCTCCCGGTCGCCGGCCCGGATTTCAATCCCGATGGCGCCCTGCCCGACCGCCGGCAAGCAAACTTCGTAAGGGAGGAGTTGCGTCACGTGGTACTGCAGTCCCAAGCGCGCCAGCCCGGCCCGGGCCAGCACGACGGCGTCGAAATCGCCTTTCTTTAACCTGTTCAACCGGGTGTTCACGTTGCCGCGCACCGGGCTGACCTGGAGGTCCGGACGGTAGTGCCGGAGCTGGGCCTGTCTTCGCAGGCTCGAAGTGCCCACCCTCGCCCCGGGTGGCAAAGAATCAAGGGTTGTCCCCGAAAGGGAAATCAGTGCGTCCTCCGGATATTCCCGGGCCAGAACCGCGCCGATAACCAGGCCTTCCGGCAGCAAGGTCGGCAAATCCTTCATGCTGTGCACGGCCAGGTCAATCTTCCCCTCTAACAGGGCGATCTCCAACTCCTTGGTGAAAAGGCCTTTGTCCCCGATTCTGGCCAGTGCCACGTCGCGTATTTTATCCCCGGTGGTTTTAATCCGTTTCACTTCAAACCGGTAGCCGGGCCACTGCTGCTCCAGCGCCTGGATCACGATCCCGGTCTGTTTCAGTGCCAACTCGCTTCCCCGTGTCCCGACTACGACCCGCCGTCCCAAACTTTACCCCTTCCCCTTGGCCGCCGCCGGAGGAGCTTCTGCCGTCACTTCCAGATTGAACAACTTCTGAACCGCTTCGGCGTAAAAGTGACCCTGCGAGGTCATGGCCAGGTCTTTCAACCGCCGGACCGGTTCGTGCAGCAACTGGTTCGTGACGCTGTTCACCAGGGACATGATTACCTTGCGCTCGTAATCCGACAGATCACCGAGCCGGTTCAACGCTCGGCGCAGCTCCTTCTGCTTGATCTCGTCGCCGAGTTTCTTTAACGCCACGATGGTGGGGACAACCGCCAGCGCCGCCTGGCGCCGGAGGAACTCCTCGACCTCCTCCTCGATGATCTTGTCCGCCTGAGCGGCCGCCCGGCGGCGTTCCGCCAGGTTGGCGTCCACCACGTTTTGCAGCGCGTCAATATCGTAAAGCACCACGCCCGGCAGCCGGGCCACCTCGGGTTCGACGTCCCGCGGCACCGCAATATCGATCAGGAAAATCTTTTCCCCGCCGCGTTTATCCGTGACCTTTTCCATCTCCCGGGCGTGAATCACGTAGTGGCTGGCCGCCGTGCAGCTGATGACGATATCCGCCTGCTCCATCCAGTAGTAGAGCTCGTCGAAACGGACCGCCTTCCCGCCGAAACGGGCCGCCAGTTCCTGGGCGTTCTCAAAAGAGCGGTTCGATACGATGACCCCGGCCACTCCGTTGGCCATCAAGTGCTTCACGGTCAACTCACTCATCTTGCCGGCACCAATGATTAGAACAATCTTTCCTTCAATACCGCCGAGGGCCTGCTTGGCCAACTCCACGGCGGCGTAGCTGACCGAGACCGCGTTCTTGTCAATCTCCGTCTCGGTCCGGACCCTTTTCCCCACCGCCAAGGCCTGCTGGAAAAGGGCGTTCAGGTAACTCCCGGTGGCGCCGCAGTTGTGTGCCAGTTGGTAGGCCTCCTTCACCTGGCCCAGGATCTGCGTCTCCCCTAAAATCATCGAGTCCAAACCGGCGGCCACCCGGAAAAGGTGCCGGACGCAGTCGTTTTCCGTGTAAACGTAAAGGTAACGCTTCAGCTCCGCAAACTCCAACCTGGCCCGGCGGGACAGCACCTCGATCACCGCCGTCCGGGCGATCTCCTTGCTCAGAAACATGTAAAACTCGGTCCGGTTGCAGGTCGAAATAAGCACCACCGACTCCACCCCGGCCTTGGCCCGAAGCTCTTCCAGAACCTCCTGGACCTGGCTCTCCGAGAAGGAGAACCGCTCCCGCACTTCGACCGGTGCCGTCCGGTGGTTAAGACCGATAACGATCAAGAACACCCTCTACCAACTCCTTAGCCGCGTCTACATCGTTTCTTTGGACACAGGCCAGCACCTGCGGATTCAAAAGCTCCGCAAGCAGCTCCTCCTTTTGCTCGGGGAACCGCGCGATGACCTCCTCCCGCACCGCACCCAGGTAGGCCAAAAACTCGCCGAACGCGGGCGGGAAGATTTCCTCCAACCGCTCCCGGATTTTGCGCGCCAGCAACGGGCTCTTCCCTTCCGTGGATACGGCGATCGTGAGGCTGCCCCGCCTCACGACGGACGGAACGTAAAAACTGCAAAACTCAGGCTGGTCAACCACGTTCAGTAGGACGTTCCGGGCCGCGCATTCCCGGGCCACCGCCGCGTTTACCTCCCGGTCGTCGGTGGCACTCACCACCAAAAAGGCGCCTGCCGTATCGCCTTTTTGAAAACCGCGCCGGACCCATTCGACCGCGCCGCTCTCAACCAGAACGGCGATCTCCTCCACGACCGCGGGGCTGATCACCCGCACCCGGGCGCCGCAGTCCAGCAGCATCGCCACCTTGCGCGCAGCGACCTTCCCCCCCCCA
>JASEJH010000202.1 GCA_030016455.1 Thermoanaerobacteraceae bacterium | reverse complement strand
GGAGCGAAGCCTGGGCGCCCTGCGGACGCTGTTGGCCGGGCGGCTGGGGTTGGTCGCCCCCGGCTTTCACTTCGTCTGGGTGGTTGATTTTCCGCTGTTGGAGTACGACGAGACGGAGAAGCGGTACGTGGCGGTGCACCATCCGTTCACCGCCCCGCACGAGGAAGACTTGGCTCTTCTCGAAAGTGATCCGGGGCGGGTGCGGGCGCAGGCGTATGACCTGGTTTTAAACGGTGTGGAACTCGGCGGGGGCAGCATCCGCATCCACCGGCGCGAAGTCCAGGAACGGGTTTTTCGGGCGATCGGGATTACACCCGCGGAGGCAAGGGAAAAGTTCGGCTTCCTGCTCGATGCTTTTGAGTGCGGGGCGCCGCCCCACGGAGGGATTGCCTTCGGTTTCGACCGCCTGTTAATGCTGCTTTTGGGGCGGAACACCATCCGGGACGTCATTCCCTTCCCGAAGACCCAGAGTGCCCAGGACCTGATGACCCAGGCGCCGGCGCCGGTAACGGCACGTCAGCTGGCAGAGTTGCACATCCGGTTGGACGTTAAAGACCAGATAAAAAAGACCTTGTAATAAAGCTTTGTTAAATTTTTTTTGAGCTGCTGAGAAGCCATTTTGTTGCTTTACGCCGGGACGCATAATAAGATATAGTCAGGACCTGAACTGTAGGGGTGCACGCGTTGCAGCAGAGTCCGTCGCCGACAATGATGGTCCTGATGCTGGTAGGCGGCATGGGGCTCCTTTTGTATGGCATCCACGTGATGAGCGAGGGGCTCCAGAAAATCACCGGGCCGAGATTGCGCCAGGTCCTGGGAATCGTGGCGGACAGGCCGTTCTTAGGACTGCTTGCCGGGGCGCTGTTTACGGTTCTTTTCCAGAGCAGCACCGCCACCACCGTCATCCTGGTGGGCCTCGCCGGTGCTGCGGTAGTTACCCTCCGCCAGTGCCTGCCGGTCATCCTGGGTGCGGATATCGGTACCACGATTACCGCACAGTTGATCGCCCTCAAAGTAACGGAAATATCCCTGCCGATTGTGGCTTTAGGGGCCAGTATCGTTTTTTTCGCCAAAAGAGACCGTTACCGGCGGATCGGCCAGGCGATCATCGGCTTCGGGTTGCTGTTCCTGGGGCTAAAGATCATGGCCGACGCCATGGTGCCGCTGCGTGATTCCCTTGTCTTCAGAGAGATGCTCCTGCAGGTGGGCAACCAGCCGCTGCTGGCGATTGCGGTGGCCGCTCTCTTTACCTTTTTGATCCACAGCAGCGCGGCGGCGATTGGTGTGATCGTGGTGCTTGCCACCCAGGGGCTGGTTGACGCCCTGTCCGCCTTTTACTTCATTCTCGGCGCCAACGTCGGCACCTCCTTTACCGCCCTGCTTTCCAGCCTCGGTTCCCGCCGCGAGGCCCAGCGGGTTGCGGCGGCGCATTTTTTTGCTAAATTAGGGGGTACCTTTCTGGTTTATCCGTTTGCGGTCCCCTTCGTCAACTGGCTGAGCAGCGTCACGACTTCGCCCAGTTTCCAGGTCGCCAACGCCCACACCCTGTTTAACGTCGCGATCGCCTTCACTTTCTTTCCTTTGCGGAACCTGGGGGTGAAGGTTTTGGAGCGGCTCCTTCCGGAGAAGGGGATCCCGGAGTTCGAGCCCAGATACCTGAACGAAACCCTGCTCGGAACCCCTTCGATCGCCCTCGGTCTTGCCTACCGGGAGGTCGTGCGGCTATCCGCCGAAATCCTGCGGATGTTTCGCGACGTAGACCGCGTTCTACGCTTTAACAACGCCGCGTTGATTGACCGGATCATCCACAAGGAAAACGTGATCAACGTGCTTTTTTCCAAGGCCACCCAGTACGTAACCATGATCCTGCGCCAGCCTTTGCACCGGAACGAGTTCGCGAAAGGGATGGGCTTGATCAAGGTTTTGAACGACCTGGAGTTGATCAGCGACGTCCTGAGCAAGAACGTGGCGCCCCTTTTGCAGAACAAGATTCGCGAACGCATTTACTTTTCGCCAACCGGCTGGGAAGAGCTGGACATGATGTACCAGGAGGTTTGTCTCATGATGCGCCTGACGCACAAAGCCTTGGTAAAGGCGGATTTCTGCCTTGCCGAGCAGGCGATCAAGCTACACCCCAAAATCCTCCGGCTGGAGCACGGGCTCAAGACGACGCACATCCACCGGTTGCGGGAGGGGATAAAGGAGTCAGAGCTTTCCTCACGGGTCCACCTCGAGTTGTTGAACGCCTACCTCCGGATTGCCGAGCACCTGCGCAGCATTGCTTTGACCATTGCCGCGGACCTGACCGAGATCCGTGTCTGCCCGGCGGAGGTCCCCGAAAGCCTGGTCGGGACCGGTGAAGAACCGGAAGAGGAGGGTGCTCCCGCCCGGGTGGCCTTTTAGGAGACCGCTGCAAAACTTCGCCTGCCCAGCACTCAACTCTGTGGTACAACCTGTGTTCAAGCAAACAGGCGTTAGAGTATCTCGTATTCCTTCAGGTTGAGTTGAGTGCTGGGTCGTTTTTCGCGGCCTCCAGGCTTCCTACTAAAACTTGCCGTATTGTGGGTAGGTGAGCTTACTCTTCGACAAATTAGAGTTTTGCAACACTCTCTTAGATTGCTTGGCGGAAGTTTAACCCTGCCGGGTGAGCTTGATCGTTGCGCCGGCAGGAACCCGTTTCAGAACCCGGGCGTCGCCCTGGACCTGGCCCCAGACGTTTACCGCGCTTGCCGGACGGATCTCGTCGCCCCTGCTTGCCGGTGTGGGGCCGAAGAAGAGGCACAGGGCCGGCCCGTCCGGCCAGTAGGCTGCGGCACCCATTTCCACCAGTTCCTGCGGGTTCTCCGGCGGGAGGGTGAGCGGGACGTAAAAGTAGATTTCGTCGCCCCAGGTGTTAACGGCTCCGGTGATCGGGAGCGCTTCCCAGACCGCCTGGGCCGTGGCCGAATCATTGAGCACCGCTTCCACCGCGACGTCGCCGGCGGTGATTAACACCCGCCGTTTTTGGTTTTGCTTCATAAAAGGTATCATCCTCCTTGAGTTTATTCTTTGCCGCTTTCAGTCCCGGGATAAAAACTTGCGGCAGATCATCTCCGGCAGCTCTTCCCGGTTGGCGGCCGTGACCTTGATCAGGGTCACGTCCGGGCGTTTCTTCAGGTCGTCCACAAACGGCACCGGTTTCAGCGGCACGGTGGCCACCGTGGGGAAGGGACTTTCAAAAACGCGCAGCACCAGTTCCCGGAAACCGGGTGCCAGCAGTTCCATCTTCCCGATTTCGTCAATCAAAAAACAGCGGGGCTTCTTCCCGGTCAGGGCGGCGGCTACTTCGTCCATGGCCGGGCCGAGGCCGGCCGGGTTTACCCCGTATTTACCCACGCGGTGGAGAGAGGCAAGGTCAACATGGGCCAGAATCGCTTCCCTGCCGCCGAGGGTAACGAGCTTGAAACCGACCCGCCGGCTGTTCTCCCGCAGTTCCACGGTGTAGAATCCCGCTGCTTTTTCACCCAACAGGGCGGCCAGACGGATAACTACGGTGGTCTTGCCCGTCCCGGGCAAGCCGGTGAGAAGGATTTTGGGTACGCGGGTTTGCAACATCTCTTTAACCTGCACCTGGATTAGGTCTTTGTATATTTTTTCGCGGTCAGGTTCCTTATTCCTTGTAAATATTGCCCGGAAGGAGAAGTTTGTCACGGAGCGAAATTTTAAAGGGGAGGGGTTCGATGCGGCGGCGCGGTGCGCAGCTCTTGCTGCTGCTTTTCGGTTTGGCCTTCGCCTGGGTTTTTGCCGGGTTGGCTGCCGGCGTTTT
>JASEJH010000201.1:338-3841 GCA_030016455.1 Thermoanaerobacteraceae bacterium | reverse complement strand
TACCGTTCTCGAGATTGAACTGAAGTCTCGCGCAGATATCGGCGTCGTGCTGGATCATCCATTTCTGCCAGATGCAATGGACAAGGCCGACCGAATTGATACGACTATCAGGAACACTGAGATGATGCTGAAGGGACTCACTGAACGGCGCACCGCAATGGAGTTAATGCCTGTCGTCCATGGACATACCCCAGAAGAGGTTCGAGACTGTATCCAGCGCATCAGGCGGTTAATGGAAGTCTATGGCCCAGGGGAAATGGTACGTGTGGGCATTGGAAGCTTGGCACCGCTTGCCCAACACGGCAACGCGCATCTTGCTGCCCAGGTTATCCAGACTGTCCGAAAAGAACTTCCTGACGCCCATATCCACTGCTTTTCAATGGGTTCTGCGCTATTGATGCTACTTGCATTCTACTGCGGCGCGGATACAGTGGACTCGCAAAGTTGGATTCTCAGCGCCGCATTCAAACTGGCGCAACTCCCCGCGCACTATGTTGTTCGGATGGCGCGGCGAGATTATAAGACGAGCCACGATTTTCGGCAGTCCATCGCTCGTTTTGGCGAGCGACTGAAATATCTTGCTGACGAGGAAGGTTTTTTTGTAAGAGACTGGGATACAGGAGAAATTTTAGACCTTCAGTCAAAGGACGTCCGAAATCAATACATTCAAAGCTTGGTTGACGAAAAGAGCAACGAAAACATCCATAACCGGGCCTGTCACAACCTGTGGGTTTACAACTTTGAGGTTAGGCAAGCTCGGCAAGCGATCACAGAAGGTCGGTTTGAGCAATTTGTTGAAAACCGGTTAAAAGGTACCCGTTACAGGAGAGCGTTTGAGTATGCCAGAGGGAACAGATGAAAGCCGTGATAATGACCGCTATCTTCTCATTCTCGGTTGTTCTGCTCGCAAGCGTTTTGCCAAGGGTAAGGTGGCAGCATGGGACCTTTACGACGGGGTAGCATTCCGCGTCGTGAAGCGGTTAGAGCGTGAGGGGCGGCTCCCCGACAATATGGAAATCCTAATTCTGTCGGCGCGGTATGGTCTGATTCGCCCGAAAACGAAAATTGAGTTCTACGACCAGCGGATGACACCTGAACTTGCCCGTTGCCAGGCCAGTTACAACTGCGTCTTCCTGCGCCGCTTACTAAAAAGGGGACGCTATCAAGAGGTCTTTGTGGTCGCTGGGCGAACCTATCTTGCGGCTTTGAAGCCTTTTGAAGCGTGGCTGCCGTCAGGTGTTCAGTTATCGATGGCTGGTGGCGGCATCGGACAAAAATTAAGAAAAATGAAGTCGTGGGTGTCCAACCTAAACGCACCCCTCATTTCTAAGGAAGATTAAGTTGTGCTACTGTGTTACTGATGTAAATGTAAACTGAGTAGCATAACAGCGGGGCGAAAAGTTTAGTGATGTATTTCGTCGGCGTTGATGGCTGCAGGGGGCAGTGCTGGCTGGCGGTAATCCTTGGCGCAGACGGCCGTGCGGAAGCGCGGGTCTTCTCTGATATATTCGCTCTGTGGCAGGAATGTAAGGCGGCCTCACTCATCTTGATTGATATCCCTATTGGGCTCCGCGATGGCGGAGCCCTGGAGCGGCGGTGCGATAAGGAAGCGCGGAAGAGACTTGGTCCGAAGCGGGGGGCAAGCGTTTTCCCGGTGCCCTGCCGGGCGGCGCTAAGAGCCGATAGTTACGAGGAGGCCAGCGAAATCAATAGACAACATACTGGAAGGAAACTCTCCAAGCAAAGCTGGGGAATCCTGCTAAAGATTCGCCAGGTGGAGGAATTGGTGACAGGCGACGCTGAGGCGAGAGCCCGTATCCGGGAGAGCCATCCGGAAATATGCTTCTGGGCTTTGGCCGGCTATCCGATGGAATACAGGTATAAGGCGTTGATGAAACGGCGGCGCACAGTTTGTATTTGTCCGAAGAGGGTGTCGTTTTAAATTCATCGCCCGCGGGGGCGTATCCACGCTTCCGTTCAGGGTTTAAGCGATCGCAGGTGATGGAGCTTGCCGGAGATCGGGACGGTGGCCGTGGTGGGAGCGGGACCGGCCGGTTCCCTTTGCGCCTATCACCTGGCGCGTGCCGGCTTACCGGTCCTGCTCCTGGAAAGGGCCCGCTTGCCTCGGAGAAAAGCCTGCGGTGGGGGGTTAACTCCGAAGGCGGCTGGCCTTCTACCCTTTCCCTTCCGGCCGGTGGTGGAAGGGGAGGTGACAGAGGCGCTCCTGTGCCTGCCGGGGGAAGTGACCCTGGAGATCCGGTGGGAGCGCACCGTCTGCTTCCTGGTGGAGCGGGAACGCCTGGACGCCTATCTGACCGAGCAGGCCCGCCGGGCGGGGGCCCGCCTGCGGGAAGGTGAAGCGGTGATCTGTGTCGAGGAGTCC
The DNA here is from genome assembly GCA_030016455.1 of Thermoanaerobacteraceae bacterium. Taxonomy (GTDB): domain Bacteria; phylum Bacillota; class Desulfotomaculia; order Desulfotomaculales; family Ammonificaceae; genus Yes71-27. Next base: position 1,458 of record JASEJH010000201.1, on the reverse strand, counting down.
CCGGAAGCAGTGACCCTGACTACCGCCAGCGGGGCCACCCATCAGGTGCAGTTGGTGATAGGAGCCGACGGGGCGCATAGCGTGGTGGCGCGGTCGCTGGGTCATCTTCCTCCACGTCACTTCGCGCTGGCTGCTGCTCTGGTGCCTCCGGCAGAGTGGGCCGGGAGGAAGGGAACCATTCTTATCGACCTGGGAGCCCTGTCCTACGGCTATGGCTGGGTCTTTCCCAAGAGCGACCACCTAAACGCCGGGGTGGTTTCCGGCACCGTCCACTGCTTGCGGCCCGTCTGGGAGAATTTTCTCAAGCGAAGCGGCCTTCTTGGCCAGCCACAGTTGTGGCTGCAGGCGTACCCCCTGAGCCTGGCGGGGGAGAAGAAGGAGTTCGGCCGCGGGCGGATCATGCTGATAGGCGACGCGGCCGGTTTGGTGGACCCCCTCACCGGGGAGGGGCTCTACGCCGCCTTTAAGCTGGCCGAGTTGGCGGCGCAGGCTGTGGTGGAGGCGGGGCCAGGCAGGCTAGCTGGTCAGCGTTACAACCAATTGGTCAAGGAGTCACTTCTCCGCGAGTACCATTTCGCCCGCCGTCTGGCTAACCTCTTTTACCGCTTCCTGCCCTTCATCGCCCGCTATTTTGCCCTTCGCCCGGAGAAAGCCCGGTATTTCTGGGAATTCCTCTTCTTCGGCGGCTACAGTGAGCTCTTCCGGGAAGTGGGCGCCCGCTACTGGGAAAAGCTCTTCGCCGGCTAAGATCTAAGCTGTTTTGGTTTTTGGCGGGCTGGGGTCTATAGTAAAAGGCGTGCGCGGCCTCTTTTAAAGATAGGCGCGCCTGCGCGGGAGGTGGCTTTCGTGCCGGTCGAAGCCTTCCTTTACGAAACCCTTCCCGAGGGTCGTGTCCGCTGCGGCACCTGCTGGCACCGGTGCGAGCTGGGGCCGGGTCAGGAAGGCTTTTGCCGGACCCGGCGCAATGAAGCAGGCAGGCTTTACACTCTGGTATGGGGGAAGGTTGCCGGGTTAAGCGCCAACCCGATCGAGAAGAAGCCCTTTTACCATTTTTATCCGGGCACCAAGGCGCTGACGATGGGCACGTGGTCCTGTAACTTCACTTGTCCCTGGTGCCAGA
>JASEJH010000201.1:0-328 GCA_030016455.1 Thermoanaerobacteraceae bacterium | reverse complement strand
GCCAGAACTGTGAAATCAGCAAGGTTATCTATAGACCGCCGGGAGGTTGAAGAAGCAATACTGAAGGGAGAGATTATTGAGGAATATCCCGATGATAAGTATTCTCCGAGCTGTTTGATTTACGGGAAGACGAAAGAAGGAAGAGATTTACATGTTCAGGTTTCGCTGCCGCCGGTGGTTGTGGTTATAACAACTTATGAACCGGACCCGGAAGAGTGGATTGGCTGTAAAACCAGGAGGTGATTTGAAGTGAAGTGTGTGTTCTGTGGAGGCAAGGTGGAAAGAAAAATGGTAACGTTCAGTTACGAGGAGGATAATAAGTTCTTTC
>JASEJH010000200.1 GCA_030016455.1 Thermoanaerobacteraceae bacterium | reverse complement strand
ACGGCGAGCACGCCTGTGGAAGGAGCGCGGCCTGGTTGCAATGTCTACGTGTTGCCAACCGTGGATTACGTGACCGCACGGGTGAAGGACGGAGAAATCATCGTTGAGGCGGTAGTAGCGGTTCTGATCAAGGTGACGGAAGCGGTGCAACAGGACGTGATCACCTGCGTCGAGGTGGCTCCGGCACCGCCTGCGCCGCCGGGGCCCCCGCCCTGCCCGCCCGGGCAGGTGATCCGGTACACCATCAGGCCCGGGGATACGTTTTACAAGCTGGCGCAGCGTTACGGCACCACGGTAGAGGCGATCATGACTGCCAACCCCGGCGTTGACCCGTACAACCTTCAGATAGGCCAGGTTATCACCATTCCCTGTAATGCTGCAGACCCCCGCTGACCGCTATCGGGACTCCAAAAGAGAGAGGGCTGGCCGGAAAGGCCAGCCCTCTCTCTTTCAGGTGGCTAAGGGTTGGTTTTTAAGCGAGGCTTCTTGAAAATTACAGGATTCCGTACCCGGAGTTGTTTCATATGAGTTCGCCAGCGGCGTTGTCCGCGGCGTAATCGTCTAAAATCAATCGGAGAGAAGCTTTGGCGTATCTTCGACATCCTCCGGCGGATGTTCCGGTGGTTGCTTTCCAGCCGGCAGCAAACTCTGGTGGATCGTCTGGATCCCCCGGCGGATGTTTCGGATTGCTTCCTGAGTGCCTTTCACCATGGTCACCAGCGTTTCCAGGTGGTCATCAACATCCTGGCTGGAACTGGCCAGAAGCAGGATGACCAGGGTAGGAAAATTAAAGGGTAGGCCGACGTTTGGCACCGAAAAAGCCACCTCCTTTACTCAGAATCGCACGTTGAGGGCGTCAAGGACGTTCTGGATCCGGTTGCACAGGGTAAAACTTTCGGATCCGGCAAACAGCAACCCCGCAGCCCTGGCTGCTTCGTCCAGGACGAGTGAACCGCTGTCACCGCCTTTGCTGATGGACGTGGTCATCACCTGATCTTCGAAGAGGGCCTGCTGGTTCTCGGCGATATCCACCGTCGAAGTCACGTCGGTATACTCCACGGTGCCGGTGGTCAAACCGGTGGTACGCCCGCACTTCTGCACTTTCAGCCCCGGCTCGGCTTCGGTGATTCCTTTGATGGGTCCAATGCCCATTATTTCCTCGTTGATCAACGTCCGGTCTAACGGCTTGGCTACGGCGCAGTCCACTCTGTTTATCGCTTCCGACCGGCGGTAGAGCCGCAGGGAGTACTGGGAGCGGTAAACCCTCAACAGCGCGTTCAGGTAAGACTCCAAACCGGCAGCCACCGGGCAGGTGGCCGGTGCCACTTCGTAGTACAGGGGTACGAAGCGCCAGAGTGTGGCAATGGTGTCACGTTGCGGTTCTCCGCCGTCGTACGGTCCCGGTTGGAGGACCGGATCGCCCTGCCTGGCGCGCCCATCGGCACCGTTGGAACGGTTGGCCAGGATGTGGTTGTTGGAAAGGATCAGCGGTTCACCCGTCCGGCGGTCGTAAACCACGGCGCCGAAGGTTCCGGCGGTGATCCGGTAATGCCCGATGCTCACGCCGGGTTGTGCCGGGCGGTAGCGGCCGGCATACGCGTTGAGAAGCCGGAACCGCCCTGTTTCCACTACATCGGTTCTGGCTTTTTCAATAGTTTTCGGCACCTGGGCTGCGCGCGGCAAGAAATCGGGCGGCAGTTTTTTTTCCACAAATACAACCACGGCTGGCTCATCCGTTTCGACCCCCCGGGCACGCTTCTTTCCGATGCCCACCCCCACGACGTTCGGGAGCCGGAGGAGGTTGCTCCGCTGCCGCCGTATAATATCGCGCAACGCTTTCACCGCTTTCACTCCTTCTAAAATCACGAGAGAAGGAACGTTTGCTGCTCCTTCTCCCGTTGACATCTACGCACTGTCGTTGTTGTTACAACGGTAGTTTGACGTAAAAAAGAGGAAAGCCAGCAGGATCAGTAGCAGGATGAGCCAGATTTCAGTGGCAGTGTCCAAAGTCCTTACCATGGATTGCTCCCTCCCCCAGGTTTAAGCCTTGTACCCGCAATAGGGTAGGAAGACCAAGAACGCCAGCAGGATGAGGAGTAAAATCAGCCAGATGGACGTGTCGTATTGGGCTTCCGGCATCAGTCTCGCCCCCCTTCTTTACCGAGACTTGCTTCAGGCTTTATAGATCCCGCAGTGAGGCAAGAAGACCAAGAACGCCAGCAGGATCAGGAGCAGAATCAGCCAGATGGATGTAGTGCCGTCGTATGGCATTGTGTTTCCCCTCCTTTTCGCTGTAGAAGAAGCGACTTTCCCTTTTTCTGCTATGCAATATATTCCCGAGGCGTCAAAAGTGTGAGGAGCGGAGGCCGATTTTTTAAGCCGGGGAAAGTGGCCGTTTCAACCTTTTCCGAATATACTGGGTACGTACTTCAAAGGCCGGGAATCGGTTCCTCAGATTCCTCAGATCTTGTTAGGAAGTAAAGGCAAGAATTCGCGGGGTGGATTCCTGCAATATAATCTGGCTGTTTGGCCGGCTGAACGGGAGGTGCGGTTTTGTTTGAACTTGAGGGTATCGGAAAGCTGATCGGGGATCTGGGCCGGATTAAAGAAACGCTGCAGAGGCTGCAGATCGACGCCAGAGAAGGACCGGTTTCGCTGACGTTCAACGGGCTCCAGGAGGTGACCCGGGTTCAAATCGGCCCCGAAGCGGAGAAAGAATTCCACCGGCTCGAAGCATGGCTCGGTGCGTGCTTCAACAAAGGTGTCGTTGCGTCCCGGCGGGCTGCCAAGGAAGAAATCGAGCGGTTGACCGGCTGGAGCATCCCGAGCATCCCGGGGCTGATTTAGCGGGAAGAGGGTGAGGCAAAAAGTTGAAGGCGGAAAGTGCGGATTCTTGCAGGATTCGCGTAGCGGATTCTTTCGGTTAGTCTGACGACTGATGTCTATGAGAGCGTTGCAAAACAACTTAACCGCCCAAAAATGAGTTCGCCTGCTTTTGGGTGGTTAAATTTGGGAATGACCTAGAGGCCGCGAAAAACGACCCAGCACTCAGCTCAACGTGAAAAAATACGAGATACTCTAACGCCTGTTTGCTTGGACGCAGGTTGTACCGCAGAGTTGAGTGCTGGGTTTTGCAGCGGTCTCCTAAATGACCAACTAACTTTACAAGGGGAGGCTGTCCAGGGTGGAGCGAACGGGCGGAGGCGCGGACGGACGGCAAGAGTTGCGGCAGGTTTTACGGGATTTACTGGAACTTCACCTGCGGGGGGGAATAAACGGCGACAGCCTTTTGTTGCTCTTAAGCCTGGTTAACATCCTGGGGGTGATCGAGCTTCTCGGGCGGCGCCAGGGCAGCGGCGAAGGACAGTTCTTCCAGCGCCTGCTGGGACCGCTCATCTCCTCCGTAGCCGGTCCGGGGCCGGTCGGCGGCGAGGAAGCCACTCCGGCGGGGCTGCGGGCGGTTCCCGGCGGAAAAAATCCGGCCGGTCTCTTCGGCAAAGAAGGCCTGGGTACGCTCGCGGCACTCTTGAACAACCGGGAGCTCCTGGAAATGGTTCTGCCCCTCTTGCAGCGGCTGGGCAGCACTGCCAACCCCGGTGCCAAAAACCCGGCCGAAAACGGCAAGGAGACCCCGGTGCGCAAGAGTCAGGGGCGGGAGGTGATCCGCTGGGACTTCGGCCGGAACGAAGGCGATAAGAAGAAAGGATAGCCGGACACAACTGCCCGTCAACCCACCGGGGCGTGGTGCAATGTCCGGGTATTTGCCGCCGGTTTGCCTCGATCCAGTCTAACCGGACCCGGCTTGGTTGGCCTGTTCGCCAAAGTAAGCGGTATGCAGGGCCTCACTCTTG
>JASEJH010000001.1:25183-26353 GCA_030016455.1 Thermoanaerobacteraceae bacterium | reverse complement strand
TTTTCCAAGCCAATTACTCCTGTCCGATTTTCGCTCTGCTTTAGTTTAGAATAAAACAAACTGCCCCGGGGTGCGCAAGCAATTTTTGACACTTGTCGCGGGGGCATTTCCAAATCATCCCACCGGGCTTGACAGGAATCCTTCGGCCCCATAAAACCCCTTAACCCGGGGGACCCCCGGGTTAAGGAAGATCGCACTACGAATTCCTTACACGCAACCGGTAGGTTTCGGCAAGCCCGCGATCTTACAAGCTCCTTTCGCCGGACCCGTGGGGAACAGTTCATAAATCTGTTTCAGGTTGAACCCAGTGTCTTTACAAAGCTTCCGGATCATCGGGGCAACGCCGGTCCGCAGGTAGTAGTCGCGGATGTACATCACGACTTTCCAGTGGTCGTCGGTCATCTCTTTGACCTCTTCCATCGGGGCCAACGCCTCGGCAAGCTCCTTATTCCAGAGATCCGGGTCCTGAATAAAACCGTCTTCGTCTACCTCAATCTGCTTTCCTAACAGTTCGATAAACGGCATCTGCTAAACACCTCCGTAAATAGTTGGGTTTGATCCAGCAAGAAGCTTTCTTTTATTTAAAAGGAGCCTCCTCACCGGGATATTTGAAACCACTCATACCGGTTCCTTGTTTGAGACCACCCCCTTATACCTGCCTGTGCCCTTTGAATACCAGCGCTGCTCCCACAAAATCAATCAACCCGTTAACCGGCAGATTCAGATCGTGCTCTTTGACCATCGGGTAGAACTGTGCCTTGCAAATGGAACACGGGGCACAGATGTGGTTCGCCCCCGAAGCCCGCACCTGATCCGCCTTCTTCTGGAAGAACTTGATCCGCAACCCGTACATCTCCGGGTCGTCGTAAAGAACCGCCGACCCGCCGCCGCAGCAGAAGTTCTTTTCCTTGTTCGGCGTCATCTCCCGAACCTCAGGCACAGAGGAATAGAGATTCAGCCTGAAAATGTCGCCAAAATCGGATGCCCGGACGTAGTTGCAAGGGTCATGGAGGGTCACGTAGGTACCCGGCGGCGCAAGCCGGTTGTTCTTCGGGTCAAGCTTCAACTTCCCCGCCTTAATGTAGGCGGCCACCTCCTCGTGAATACAAACGATCGGCACGCTGAGATGGCCCTCCTTCTGGTAACCGGGGCCGGCAACGGCATAGTCGG
>JASEJH010000001.1:1594-25173 GCA_030016455.1 Thermoanaerobacteraceae bacterium | reverse complement strand
AAACGACGGGGTATAGAACCGCCAGGCCCGCCAGCCGTGGCCGCACTCGCCGAAGACAACCTTCTTGATTCCAAGGTCGGCCACCACCCACCACAGCCGCCGTACCAGCTCCCGCTGAACCGAGTGCTGGTCCGTCAGAAGGCCAAAGTTCCCTGCCTCCAGCATATAGGAGGAAATAGTCCAGTTGGCCCCGATATACTCGAAGAACTGGGCCGCACCCTTCAACGTTTCCGGGTTGAGCAGGTAGTCCGCCGAAGAAGGTACGTACAAGATGTCCGAATGGGGCTTGTCAACCGGAAACTCAATCCGGAAGCCGCGCTCTTCCTCGAGCTCGTCGCTGAGGAACTCGTGTGTGTCCACCGCCCCCGGCTTTGTCATTGCTCCCTGGTTGCCTCGCTCAAAGACTGCTGCCGAAGCCGCGCCCTGCAACTCGGGAGCCATCCCGAGTCCCCACAGGATCTCCCGGCCGGCCATGGTAACCTCGCAGGTGTCAATCCCGAAGGGGCACGCATGGCCGCACCGGCGACACTCGGTGCACTGGTAGTAGTAACTGAACCACTTTTCCAGCACATCCATCGTCATCTCTTCGGCCCCAACCAGCTTCCCGAAGAGACGCCCCTGGACGGTGAAATACCGTTTGTAAACCCGCCGCATTAAGTCCGCCCGCCCGGCCGGGATGTTATTTGGGTCTTTCGTGCCCAAATAAGCATGGCATTCGTTGGCGCACACGCCGCACTTCACGCACGACTCCATCGCCATCACCAGTGAGCGCCGGTTTCTCCGGTAGTAGTCCAGCCATTTAAGCGCCATCGCTGGTTTGTCTTTGTCCGGAACCTCCCGGAGATGCAACCTCTTCATCAAGCGGTCCGGCGCCCGCGCCGGCTGCGCGACCTCCGTACCATCAGATAATACTTTCTTTGGCACGACACTTCACCTCCTTCCGCACCGAACACTATAAGGTTAGTTTGATGCCGGGAAGCCCCACTGGCGGCCGCTCGTAAGGACGGTTGTAGATCCACCGGTTCCAGAGGATTCCGAACGGATGCATCAGTTTCGAGAACGGGAAGATGATCAGCATAATCTGGACCAGCAAGAAATGGAAGAAGAAGTACCAGTTCTCAGGCAGCGGCTGCGGGTTAAAGGTGAAAAGTCCCGCCATGAAAACCCGAGCCTCGTCATAGTGTAGGCTGGCACTGTGCACGAGCCGCATGTAGTCGCCAATGCCGACGATCAGGAGGAGCAGGACCAGGTGCAGGTAATCGCTGGTGGCGGAGATAGCCCGCACCTTCTCGATGGCAAACCGCCGGTAGAGAAGGTAAAGCAAAGCGACGAAAAAGATGATCCCGAACGTCGTTCCCAAAGCGTTAGACGCCGCCTCGCTCTGGTGCTCCGTTACCAGCCAGGGAAGCAAGAGGTGGAACTGCATCCCAAGGGTATAGACTCCCAATACGTGACCGCCGCCGATGGCAGCAAGCGCCACGTGCATCGGCCATGCCCCAACCCACAGGGACCGGTCAAACTTGAAGATGTTCCAAAAAGTGGCTATCTGCCATAGAATCCAGCCCGCAGCAGCCAGCCAGGAGGAGGGATAGGGCGCAAGGGTGATGTTAAACACGATCCGGCCGATCATCCAGCGCCAGATGCGCCAGGTGATTCCCCCAAGCAGGATTGCCACCGTAATGTACGGTAGGATTTGTCCCACAAAAAGCCGCAAACCTAAACACCTCCTTGCTTTAAAATTAGTTAACTGTGCTTCGAGCGCTTATACCTCCCGGATGGTAATCGCCCCTGCCGGGCAGACGGCTACGCACGTCTCACACCCGAGACAGGCCGTCTCGTCGGTGATCCGTACTTTCCCGTCTTCCAGGACTAAAATCCCCGCCGGGCAGGCTTCCACGCATTCACCACATCCCTCACATTTTTCTTCGTCGCGTATCACTACAAACATGGTTTCCTGGTAGCCCCCTCAGACCTGTAAATGTAATTCCGTCAAGCAGGGGAGGATGCTGCAAACCCTTTTGCCTAACACCTCCTCCGAACAACTTTAAGTCCCTCGGCGGAACTACACCTCCCTAATGGTAACCGCACCATTCGGGCAAACGCTGACGCAGGTCTCGCACCCCTCACAAGCCATTGGGTCGGTAACCTTTACTTTGCCGCCTTCCATAATCAGGATCCCTGCCGGGCAGGAGTCCACGCACTCACCGCAGTTGTCGCACTTTTCCTCGTCACGCTCGATCACGTACATCTTGTACTAAAACCTCCTTGAAATTTTGGTAATAATAGATTTTTCACCCGCAGCCGCTTCTACCTGCTCATCCCTCAGACGGGTAGAGCAAACCCTCCGGTTCGGCCATTCTGTCTTTCTTCTCCCGGCGCTCAGGCTTCCCCAGGAACACCCAAAAAAGCACGGTTAGAACCTAAAAACCTTGCCCAAATAAAACAGCGGCCCGCATCCCCTGTCAGCACCGGGCGCCTCACCCGGCAAGACTTCCAAGCGAGGCAACCCTTCACCTCTTTGCCGCCGAACGGGCGCAGACAAAAAAGCCCACTCGACACCAATACGGGAATCGCAGCCGCGCAGCCATTTCACCCCCTCCAGCGCAAACAAATACCTTTTCAGGGCAAAACAACCATCCCTGCGGCACCGCCACAGCTTCTGTATTTTACCTAAAATATGACTGCCGGCGGCACCATTACAACCTTCCCGGATTCCCTCCCAAAATCTTTATGTTATGCTATTATTCGAGGCGCCTCGGAATATTCCTTCCTTGACCAATCACTTTTTTTCTTTCCCGGCCACGTCTTTCTCGCCGGCCACAGTGAAAGTCCTGATATCTGCGCCCAGACCGGCGAGCTTCCTTTCGAAATCCTTGTAACCCCGGTAGATGAGTTCCGCTCCGTTGACCTCTGTTTCTTCCTCCGCGATCAGGCCGGCGATTACCAGCGCTGCTCCCGCCCGCAAATCGGTTGCCCGTACCTGCGCCCCGCAAAGCTGCGGCACGCCTTCCACAATTGCGGCCCGCCCCTCCACTTTAATCTTCGCCCCCATCCGCCGGAGTTCCTGGGCAACCTGAAACCTATTTTCGTAAATATTCTCCACGACCACACTTGTTCCGGAAGCAACCGTAAGGAGGGCGATCACCTGAGACTGCATATCCGTGGGGAAACCGGGATAAGGCATCGTCTTGATGTTGACCGGCCGCAGTTCCTGCGTGCGCTTGACACACAACACGTCTTCTCCTTCGACGACTTCCACGCCAATCTCGCGCAGCTTGGCCGTGAGCGGCTGAATGTGCCGCGGAATCACTCCTTCAATCTTCACTTTCCCGCCGGTCGCCGCCGCTGCCACCATAAAGGTACCGGCTTCAATCCGGTCGGGGATTACGGAATAATGAATCCGGCGTCCGAGTTCTTTCACCCCCTCGATCCGGATCACGTCCGTTCCGGCACCAAAAATCCGGGCGCCGATGCCGTTCAGAAAATTTGCCAGGTCCACAACCTCCGGTTCCTTGGCCGCGTTTTCGATCAGTGTCTGCCCCTCAGCCAGACAGGCGGCCATCATGATGTTTTCCGTAGCGCCGACACTTGGAAAATCCAGGTAAATCTGGGCCCCGTACAAACGCGGCGCCCGCGCCCAGATGTAGCCTCTTTCGATGGTAACTTGCGCACCCAGGGCGCTGAGCCCTTTAAAGTGCAGGTCCATCGGCCGGATGCCGATATTGCAGCCACCGGGCAGGGGGATGCGGACCTCGCCGCAGCGCGCAAGAACCGGCCCCAAAAGCAGGTTGGAAGCCCGTAATTTCTTCACCAGCTCATAGGGAGCTTTTCGTGATTTGAGTGCGGAAACACTGACGGAGAGGGCGTCATCCTTGCGCCAGACAACCCGCGCTCCAAGATAGGTTATGGCCTGAATGATATGCTGGACGTCACTGATGTTGGGAATGTTATCGAGAACGATGCTTTCCTCGGCAAGAATTGCGCCACACAGAATAGCCAAGGCGGCATTCTTGGCCCCGCTTACTCTCACCCGCCCTTTAAGCGGCCGGCCGCCGCGCACGATGATTTTTTGGGCCAACTGTGATCCCCCGTTCTCCGTACTCTATTGCGAAAGACTGCGGAAAAATCTGGCCTCGAATTCTGAAACGCCGTATCCCATAACTCCTTCCAGTGCCTGATCGAACGATTGGCCCTGCCCAAGCATTGCAAGCAACTCTGCCACCCCCGCTTCGCCGCCATGGCGGAGGAGATACTGCACCATCAAAAAGGACTGGTAGTAAGCCACCCGCTGGTCCGGCAAAGAGTCAAACTGCTCCAGCATGAAGAAAGGATACCAGGTGACGACCTCCTGCGGCGGGTCAAAGGAGAAGCCCACCAACCGCCCTTCTACCTCCTGGGCCAATCCCTCCGTCAACCAGCGCGGGTAATTCCCGCGGGTTCGGTAATCAACCATCAGGTGTGCCGCCTCGTGGACTATCGGTCCGGAACGGAAAAACTCTTCCTCCCGCGCGGCCCCGTCCGCCGTCTCGATCCAAGAGGAGGGGCTCAAAACCCATACCGTCCCGGCCCAGTAAACACCCATTGTTCCTTCGTCGGCCGGCCAGCCGAAAAGGCGATTCAATTCCTCTTGCTCCCTGCAGATCACCACCGGCACCCGCCGCTCCAGGTCCAACCCGAATACCGCTGCCACCTCGGGAAAAAACTGTTCCGCCCCTTTCAGGACCAGCCTGGCCTCCTCTTCCTGGCCCCGCGGAAAGTAAACAACGCTGTAATCACCGGACAATTTTTGAAAACCGAGACAGCGCACGGGAACCAGGCGTACGTTGATCTCCCGCAGGACCTCGCCGAAAGGTATCCGCGCACAAGCAGGAATTCTTAACAGCAGGTATCCGATGATAATACAACCGCAGATAAGAAACCAGCTGCGCCGGAATTGCTGGGTTTGCTGCTTTACACTTTCCAAGCCTGCCAAGCCAGCTCCTCCTTGATAGTTAATTATACGAGAAGCTGACTAACTTTCATAGTGGTAATAAGTGCATGACGGATTTGGCCCTATTGCTTGGCAGACCATTCCTCGATCAACTGCAAGGCTTCTTCCACTTCCCGCCCGCTTTTCGCAAGGGAGACGTACCGCTTCAGATCGGCCACCGCCCCTGCATAGTCTTTCTGCCCGAAGCCCCGGATAAGCCCCCGGTAATAAAGCGCCTTCTGGTGGTCCGGCGTTTTCTTCAGAATCGCCTCCACCTCGGCCAGCGCCTTCTCATAGTTGTTGTTGGTAAAATAAAGCTCCACCAGGCTCAACCGGGCCGCCATGTTGTCCGGCGCGAGGTCCAAAACCTTGCGGTAAACCGTTTCCGCGCGCTCGATATCGCCGCCGTCGGCACACTGACGCGCAATCAGGAGCAGGGTTCCGATATCCTCACGCTTAACGGCCCTCGCAATCTGGCCGTCCAACGAGTCTTGCTGGTGCGCTTCAGTTTCCGCCACCGGTTCGTCCGGCAGAGAGGTCCAGAAGACCGAGGACCCGACAAGACCCACCCCGAGGGCAATCGTCAACACCCAGAAAACGCCCTTAATCCATTTTCTTCGCGCTCTAAAGGAAAGCATCCTCTTGAATCCCCTAGGAAACCGTTCTTCTGGAACCGGCAACCGGTGAATGCTGGGGCCTGTTCATCTTCACCACGCCATAAGTATATCATAACCGGTGAAAAAGTAGACCCGCTTGGACCAAAAAAAAATTCTGGCTCCCCCGCCAGATTTTCTATCCCCGCCGCCACATCCTCCTTGCCCCGTTTACAGGTACTGCAGTGGGTTGCGGGGTGCACCGTTGACGATCACCTCGAAATGGAGGTGGGGGCCGTAAGAGTGTCCGGTCGAACCTACCGCGCCGATGATTTGGCCGCGCCCTACCACCTCACCCACACCCACATCGATCCTCGAAAGGTGTGCGTACCGGGTGACAACGCCGTCACCGTGGTCAATATCCACCGTATGTCCATACCCGCTGTACCATCCCGCCCGGATAACCGTACCGCTGCCGGCAGCGCTCACCGCCGCCCCGTAGCCGGCTCCGATATCCAGACCGGTATGCATTCTCCCCCAGCGCATCCCGTAGCCGGAGAGTATGGGTCCGGAGATCGGCCAACCCAGGTTTGCCCGTCCCTCGCCACGCGACGCCAAAAGGTACCTGCTTCCCCGCCGCTCGACCTGTTTTACCGGTGGGGAAAGTTCGCGCGTTGCGATAACCTCCCGGTTCACCTCGACGCCGTTTTCCACCGTCACCCGGTAAGTGATTTCCTTCTTCCCGGGCTGGCCCTGCTTGACAATCTTCACCTGGCCCCGGTGCATTTGCTGGTCATACTGGATCTCCCGGGGAAAGGGGATCGGCTCGATCTTCGCGACCTCATACTGCTGGATTACCGTCAGAAGGGGTTTTTCCCGGCGCAGCCTGATGACCTGGCCAATCGAGAGCCGGTCGGGGTTTATCCCCGGATTGGCCGCGATTACGTCCTCCACACTCAGTCCTTGGGCGGCGGCGATATTCCAGAGGTTATCCCCTTCTTTTACTATATACCGCCACTTTTCCTCTATGCCCCGGCGCACGGCCGACAGCGCATCCTCCACACTGGTCAACCGGTCCGCCGGAACCTCACAGACAACCACCTGGATCTCTTCCCCGAAGGAGGCCGGCTGGTCCTGTTTGACCGCATACATCTGCCGTACCGAATGCAGGAAGGCCTGGGCCGTGCGGGTGTCCTTAAAGTAGAACTGCTCCTTCCCGTTCACGCATACCACCGCGGCCTCGGTGTAGAGGTGCAGGCGGTCCTCCAAGCGCGTCCTGAGTTCCTCCGCCGTCAGGAACTGGTTCTGGAACACCCGGACCCGCCGGTACGAAACTTCCTCTTCCGGCTTGACCGGCTGTCCCAGGAGGGTCTCCCGGGCTTCCAGGAGTTCTTCAACCACTTTCTCGGCCACCACCCGCTTCTTGACCACACCCACGGGCTCACCGCCCGCCTCCACCAGCCAGCCCCCAAGGGCGCAGTAAAAGATCAGCGCCGTACATCCGACAGCCGCTCCCACCACCAAAAGGTGCTCTTTTAATTCCCGCTGCCACACACGGTTCGGACCGGGAGGACGTTGCAACCTGCCGGCCAGAACCCCTCCAAACAGATTCCGCGCGCGGCAGAGAACCACCCCTACCGCCGCAAGACACTCCTTCGACCGCTGCCACAGCTTGCCCCCCAGGACCGCAAGCTGCCGCTTAGAAGTGGAAGAGGTTTCTTTGAAAAGACTCAGCACCCAGACCAGGCCGGCCGCCGCAACCGAAAACGGTTTTTTCAATCTCTGCTGCCACAGACTTATTGCTATACCTGCCACCCACCGCACCGAACCCGACAACGCTTCCCGCATCAAAACCAGCACGCAAACAACCACTACCCCTGCCCCCAAAATCTGTCTCTTTATTTCCCGGATCTTAGAGCTTTTTCGCTCTCCAGGGCGTTGTGCAACTAACGCCTCTTTTTGCGGCAAAAACTTCACCTCCGTCTTCCAGAACAACGCTTTCGCCGCCGCTCTTTGCCTAGAACAACGCGGTGAAGGTACGACACGCAGCAACCAGTAATAGCATATTTAACTAATTATATCATTATTCAACCTGGTTCCAAGAACAAAAATCGTCAAAAAACACCCGGTTCCTGACCCTTGTTCGACCATTTTTTCGAACAAGCGCCCCATTTTGCTGCTTTTTCAAGCTGACGCCGCGAGCGCATAAAGAGCGCACTCCAACCGCTTGCGCATCAGTGCGCAGCCGATCTCAGAAGGTTTCAGGATGCTGCCGGTCGCAGCATGGGCCGCCGCATGGCATCCCCCGCCGCAGAAGAACCGGGCCCAGCAATGCACGCAGGGCTTGTTGTAAACGTGGGCCCGGCGGAAGGCCTCTACCAGCCCGGGGCGGGCAACGCCCCGCTCGAGGTCGCCGAGAGAAAACTCCTCCGTTCCGACGAACTGGTGGCAGGGGTAAAGCCGTCCGTCGGCCCCCACCGCCAGGTAGGCAAACCCGGCCCCGCAACCTGTGAGGCGCTTCGTCAGGCAGGGGCCTCCGGCGGGATCAAGCTCAAAGTGAAAGAAGCGTACCGGTTTCCCCCGGTGCCGGAAGTCCAAATAAGCCTCCACGAGCCGCTCGTATTCGGCCTCGGCTGCGGCCAGGTCGGCTGCACGGATGGCGTAAGGCTCCGCCGGCGACGCTACCACCGGCTCGAGCGAAACGGCGGTGAATCCCAGGTCGGCGAGGTGGCGAAAATCCCGGGTGAAATCCAGGTTCTCCCGGGTAAAAGTGCCCCGGACATAGCAGTAAGAGGACCGGGGCGCAGCCGCCCACTCGAGGAAGAACCGCCGGGCATTCGCCAGCACCCGGTCGTAAGACCCGGAGCCGTCGGGAAACCGGCGGAAGCGGTCGTGCACCTCCCGCCGCCCGTCAAGGCTCAACACTACGTTGATCCCTCTTTCCAGCAGAAAACAGGCCCTGGCTTCGTCCAAAAGCACGGCGTTGGTGGTCAGCGTGAAGGAGATTTCCTTGCCCAGCGCCCGTGCTTTCTCCAGACCGTAATCCACAACGGCCGTGACGACGGGGAAGTTCAAGAGCGGCTCGCCGCCGAAGAAGTCCACTTCCACCGCCCGGACGGAGCCCGAATGGGCGAGGAGGAAGTCAACCGCCTTAAATGCCACCGTCTCCGGCATCAGGCCTCCGCCGCCGTACGTACCTTCCCCGCCGAAGCAGTAGGTGCACCGCAGGTTACATTCCTGGGCTACCATCAGGCACAGCGACTTGGGCGCAAAAACCGGCGGCGCATAATGCTCCCGGCCCAGGTCGGGGGTGAAAAGCGAACCCGCCGCGCGGAGTTCTTCTACCTCCTGAAGTACCTCGGCCACAGCCTCCGGGGGGTAACCCGCCGGAAGGGGCCTGCCCTCTGCAAGGGAAGAAATGAGGTCCCACGCCACGCCATCCACCGCGTGCAATCCCCCGCTCACCGGGTCAAAAATTAGCTTTTGGCCGCCCATCTTGAAGCAGTGAACCATGGTCACCCACCCCCGCAGGTTACTTCCTGCTGAACGTGCCGCGTTTCTCAACCAGCCCCACAAACGGGCGCAGTCCGCCGGAGAAAAAAGAGGGCGCGTCCACTCTTGACCCGCCTCCGTTCTACCCGGCAGAAACTCTTTTTGCCGAAGGTCTACCGGCTCGCCCCGGTTCAGGACTTCACTTCTGCTTGCAGGACTGGTTTCCGACGGTACAGGAAGTCTTGCAAGCCGACTGGCAGGATGCCTGGCACTCGCCGCAGCCCCCCCGCGGCATCTCCCTCCCCGGGATGACGGTCTTGATGTGCTTACCCATTCCTGCTCGCCCCCTTTAACTGACGGAAATCACCCTGTACCCTAATTTCTCTATTTCTGCGCTCAGTTCCCGTGCATCCGCGATACCCAGCCGGAAGGTCAGGTGGTAGATTCCCGGCTCGCGTTCGAAAGTGGCCAGGCTGCGGATGCTGACGTTTTTCTCCTTGAACAAAGCGGTAATCTCGTTCAGCACCCCGACCCGGTCGCTCACCTCGATGACCACTCTGGAACCGGCTTTGCGCAAGCCGAAGAGGTTGACCAGTGCCTCGACCATGTCCGTCTGCGTGAGGATACCTACCAGCTTGTTCCCTTCGACCACCGGCAGGCACCCGACCTTGTGCTCCCGCATCAGCAGGGCGGCTTCCTCGATGGGCAGGTTGGGACCGACGGTGATCGGGTCCTTGATCATGGCTTCCGCCACCGTAACCTTGGCCAGGATGTAATTGAGCTCGTAAACGCTTAAAGTGGATGCCGGTGACGGAGAAACCTTCAACAGCCCCCGTTCGGTCACCAACCCGATGAGTTTGCCGTCCCGCACCACCGGCAGGTGGCGGATCTTCCGGTTCTGAACGATTTCCAGCGCCTGAAATATCGGGGTATCCCTGGTGATCGTAATCGGGTTGGCGGTCATGCAGTCGCGTACAAACACGCTTTTTCCTCCTCACCTGCCCGGCAGGCTCTCCGACAAAACTCCGTTCCCTTTAAGACATTATAGCCGACGTACTCCCGGAAAAACAAGACCTCCATCAGTTCTGTCTTCCAGGTCTTGGGAGAAATGCGTGCGGAGGCTGAAATCCCGGCTTGGCAGCCGTTGCTACTACACTTAAGCCACAAGGAAGACGCTTGCGCGAACAGCACAACAGCTGACGCCCAAATTCTTTAACGATTTCATCCGGTTGCCCCTGAATTTTACGAAGCGCACCGCTTTAAAACACGGGGATCCTGACGCCGGTTTTTTGTGTTGCTCCCTTTTAATTAAAATTAATTAAAATTAAATAATCGATTTTCAGCAAGGATTTCTTATAACGTAGAAACTTTGCAGTTTTTCAGAAGTGAGGAAACACGCGCGGGAAGAACCTTATATATCTGCCGCAAGAACGGGCTCTTTGCGCGGGTCGCATCCGGAGGTCACAAAAAAACCAGCCTCCCCCGGGGAGGCTTTGATTCAAAAAATGGAGCGGATGACGGGGCTCGAACCCGCAGCCCCCAGCTTGGGAAGCTGGTGCTCTACCGTTGAGCTACATCCGCATATATCGGTCGTCGGACGTCAGAAATCGGTCGTCAGCCCCTTTTTCATAAGGAATTCGCATAGCGAATTCCCTCCGCTGCCACCGACCTCTGACGACTGACGTCTGATAACTGGTTTGGTGACCCCACCGGGATTCGAACCCGGGTTACCGGCTTGAAAGACCGGTGTCTTAGTCCACTTGACCATGGGGCCACCTCGGCTTACAAAAACATTTTACCTAACGATAGAAAGGCTGTCAACAGGCAAAGGCATCGTGACAAACGATGGTCTGCTCCCGGCGCGGGCCCACGCCGATGAGCGCCACCGGCAATCCGGCCAGGGAAGACAGCCGCTCCAGATAGCGCCGCGTATTTTCCGGCAGGTCTTCCAGCCTCCGGGCGCCGGTAATGTCCTCTTCCCACCCCGGCAGCTCTTCGTAAACCGGCTCGCACGCCTCCAAAACACTGGTGCTCGCGGGAAAATCCGTGATTTCTTTTCCCTGGTACCGGTAGGCCCGGCAGATTTTCAGCACCGGGATCCCGGTAAGCACGTCTAACTTGGTGACGCAAAGATAATCCAGCCCGTTCACCCGGGCGGCATAACGGGCAATCACGGCGTCGAACCAGCCGCACCGCCGCGCCCGGCCGGTGGTTGTACCGAATTCCCGCCCCTGGTCGCGGATTTTCTCACCCAGCTCGTCCTTGAGCTCCGTGGGAAAAGGGCCGCCGCCCACCCGCGTAGTATACGCCTTGGCAATCCCCAGTACCCGGTCGATCACCCTGGGTCCGATACCCGCCCCGAGACAGGCGCCGCCGGCCGTAGGACTCGACGATGTAACAAAGGGGTAGGTGCCGTGGTCAATATCGAGGAGGGTTCCCTGCGCGCCTTCGAACAGCACGTTTTTCCCGGCGGTGATCGCCTGGTGCAGGAAAACCCCGGTGTCGGCGACGTATTCCCGGAGAATAGCAGCGTATTCCCGGTAAGCGTCGAAAATCTCCGGCAAGGAAACGCCTTCCGCGTCGTAAACACGTTCCAAAAGGGCGTTCTTAAAGGTAACGTTTTCTTCCAGCCGACGGCTGAAGGTCGCGTCCTCGAGGAGGTCGCTCATCCGGATGCCCACCCGCGCCATCTTATCCACATAAGCAGGGCCGATGCCCCGACCGGTCGTACCGATCCGGCCGTTTCCCTTGCGCTTCTCCTCCGCCCCGTCCAGAAGGCGGTGGTAGGGGAAAATGAGGTGGGCACGCTCGCTGATAAGCAGCCGGGCCATTTTTATCCCGCGCCGCTTCAGGCTCTCGATCTCGCCCACCAGTACGGCCGGATCCACCACCACGCCGTTACCGATGACACACGTCTTTTCGGGGTGGAGGATGCCCGAGGGAAGCAGGTGAAGCCGGAATTCCTCCTCCCCCACCACCACCGTGTGCCCAGCGTTATTTCCCCCTTGGTACCGGACGACGATGTCGGCCCGGGCGGCTAAAAAATCGGTTACCTTACCTTTGCCTTCGTCGCCCCACTGAGCCCCGACAAGCACTACCGTACCCAATCTCCCTTTACCTCCTAAGAGACCGCTGTAAAACCCAGCACTCAACTCAACGTGAAAGAATACGAGATATTCTAACGCCTGTTTGCTTGAGCACAGGTTGTACCATAGAGTTGAGCGCCGGGTCGTTTTTCACGGTCTCTATGCTTTCTCCCAAAACTTGCCACCTGGAAATAGATAGCATCTCCTTTCGGACGATCAGAGTTTTACAACTCTCTCCTAAGCCGTTTCAAAATCTCCCGCGCCACAATCACCCCGGAGGCGGAAGACTGGACCAAGCCCCGCGTCACCCCGGCACCGTCACCGGCGGCAAACAGGTGCCGTACCCCGGTCTCCAGGCAGGAACTTAGGTTGAGCCTGGAGGAGTAAAACTTCACTTCCGCCCCGTACAAAAGCGTATCCCGCGCGTAGATCCCCGGTGCCACCTTATTGAGCGCCTCCAACATTTCAACGATCCCGATCAGGTGCCGGTACGGGAACACCAGGCTCAGGTCCCCGGGAGTGGCCTCCGTGAGCGTCGGCCGTACTAGCCCCTTGGCAAGCCGTTCCGGGTTCGTCCGGCGCCCGGCGAGAAAGTCCCCCAGCCGCTGGACAATCACGCCGTTGCCCAAGAGGTTAGCCAGGCTGGCGATGTGGCGCCCGTATGCAATCGGCTCCTTGAACGGCTCGGTAAACGTCTTGCTGACCAGTACCGCAAAGTTCGTGTTTTCCGTCTTCCGGTAGGCGTGCGCGTGGCCGTTGACGGTAACAACCCCGTCGTTGTTTTCCATGACCACCTCGCCACCGGGATTCATACAGAAGGTGCGGATCTTGTCCTCAAAGGTCCGGGAATAGTAGATGCACTTCACCTCGTAAAACCGCTCCGTCAGCGGCTCCAAGACTGCTCGGGGCACCTCGACCCGGACGCCGATGTCTACCGGATTAACGGCCATTTCAAGGTGCAGCCGCTTGGCCTCCTGGCGCAGCCAGCCTGCACCTTCCCGCCCGGGAGCAACCACCACAAAGCGGCCCTGCAGGACCTCGCCCTCGGCCGTTTTGACGCCGTAAGCGCGCTTCTTCGCCGCCAGGATCCTGCTCACCGGGCAGTGCAGCCGGATTTCTACCCGCGGCGCCAGAAAGGCCTTCATCTCGCCCAGAATTTCGGCACACCGCCCGGTCCCCACATGCCTGATCGGCACCGGGACGATCCGCAGACCAGCGAAAACCGCCTGTTTCAGCAGTTCCTCGTACTCGTCTTCCGCACCCGCGCCGTAAACCACCGGCGGGGCGCCGAACTCTTGGTAAATCCCGTCGACGTAATTGATTAACTCCCTGAGGTAATCCCGGCCAACATACTCTTCGAGGCTCCCACCCACTTCGGCAGAGAGCGTTAACTTCCCGTCGCTGAACGCACCGGCGCCGCCCCAACCGCAAACGGTGGCGCAGGGAGCGCAGTGGCGGCAAAAACCGCCGTTATTCCTGGAAGGACAGACCCGGCTCTTGATGTCCCAGCCCTTGTCGAGCATCACGACCCTGAGTCCAGGGTTCTTTTTCACCAACTCGAGCGCGGTGAAAATTCCCGCCGGGCCGGCGCCCACGATAATCACGTCGTACAACTTTTCCGCCAAAATCGTCCCTCTTCCCAGAAACCTAAAGCACTAAAGACCCATGAGAGTATATTTGAAAACCGGCATGCTGTCAACCAATTGACCGCCGGCGCAGGATTACAAGACGGTACTGGTACTTCTTAGTGCCGATAATTTAAATCGCTTACACAGGTTCCACCTGGTTGGTAGGAAGGTATACCGCTGCTTTTGCCAAAAAACTTAATTAGAATTCCTCCCACGCCAGGTTGACGAAACAAGTGAGCTCTTTCAAGAACGCGAGCTCCACCATTCCCACCGGACCGTTGCGCTGCTTGGCGACAATAATCTCGGCGATCCCTTTCCGCTCGGTCTCCGGACGGTAGTATTCCTCCCGGTAAATGAACATTATCACGTCGGCATCCTGCTCAAGCGATCCCGATTCGCGCAGGTCGGACATCACCGGCCGCTTCTCCTGCCGCTGCTCCACCGCCCGGCTGAGTTGCGAGAGCGCCAGTACGGGAACGCCGAGTTCCTTGGCCAACCCCTTGAGCGACCTGGAGATGTCGGCAATTTCCTGCTGGCGGTTCTCCACCCGCCGCGTGGACTGCATCAACTGCAGGTAGTCAACGATGACCAACCCCAGCCCCCGCTCCGCCTTCAGCCGCTTCGCCCGGCCGCGCATCTCCCGGACGTTGAGCGCCGGGGTATCGTCAATGAACAGGGGTAAAGCCGCGATGGAAACGGCCGCTTCGGTGAGCTTCTGCCAGTCTTCGTCGTCGAGCCGGGCGGTCCGGAGGCGTTTGTGGTCGATCTTAGCCTCCGCCGTCAGTAAACGCTGCACCAGTTGTTCCTTGGACATCTCCAGGCTGAAAAACCCCACCGGCGTCCCCTTCCTGGCCACGTTCAGGGCAATGGAAAGCGCCAGGGAGGTTTTCCCCATGCTCGGCCGGGACGCCAGGATGATCAGATCCTGGGGCCAGAGGCCGCTGAGCAGGCGGTCCAGGTCGGTAAAACCGGTGGGCAGGCCCAGCATTTCCCCCTGCGCCCGGTAAACCTCTTCCACGTGGTTCAAGACCGCTTCCAAAACTTCCTTCAAGGATGAAAAGGCGGACCCCGCCTTGTCCTGCGCCAGGTCCATGATCAGGCGCTCGGCCTCGCCTAAAAGGTGACGGGGGTCCCGGTCCGCCTCGTACCCCATCTCCCGGATGCGGGTCGCCGCCTGGATGAGCGTCCGCAGCAGCGCCTTTTCCGCCACCAAGCGGGCGTAGTGCTCCACGTGGGCCGTGGTGGGAACCACGTCGGCGAGGGCGACCACGTAGCTCGCGCCGCCCGCCCGTTCCAGGAACCCCGCCCGGCGCAAACCCTCTGTGACCGTGATAATGTCAATAGGCGTGCCGGCGTCGTCCAGGGTAAGCATCGTTTCGTAAATCAGGCGGTGCGCTTCCTGGTAAAAGTCTTCCGCCCGCACCAGGTCCACCACCCGGTGGATTGCGTCCGGGTCCAGGAGGATTGCCCCCAAAACCGCCTGTTCCGCATCAACACTCTGGGGCGGCTGTCGCTCTAAAGCTTCCGTAGCCAAGCCGCGCTCACCCACCTGAATTAAGGAAGTTAGAAGACTGGAGTAGCAGTCAGAGGTCTCTCAATAAGCGGCCTTGCGCAAACCTCAAAATGCCTCTTTTGAGTCTACCGGTACCACCCGCGACCTCCCGCGCTCCGCTACTGACCCTGTGCCATCCACAAAAAATCTATGACCGCGCCTCACTCCGGGGTCACCACAACCTTAATGGAGGCAGTCACCCCGGGGGCGAGTTTAACCCCGACCGTGTACGTGGCAACTTCTTTGAGGGGTGCCTTCAGCAGGACCTGCTTCTTGTCAAGTGTCACACCGTGCTCTCTCGCAATCGCCGCGGCAATATCCTTGGCCGTTACCGCACCGAAAAGCCGGTTTCCCTCGCCCACTCTAACGCGCACCGGAACAGATGCCTCCTGCAGCCGGGCCGCCAGTTCCTCGGCCCGCTGGACAGCCGCCTGCGTTTTCTTTTCCCGTTGGCGGCGAGCGTGATCTATCTGCTGCAGCCGCTTCTCCGAAGCCGGCTCCGCCAGACGCCTGGGAATGAGATAGTTGCGGGCGTACCCTTCGGCCACCGTGACGACGTCGCCCGCTCTGCCCAGTGAAGGAACGTCCTTTAAAAGCACGACCCGCACGAAGCCTACCTCCTTAACCGTGCTGCAGACACACCCGGGAACCCTCCCAAGACCTTTTCGGCAGACAGGGCAATAATTCCTTCCTTAATTCCGTGCTTAGAAAAGAAGCGCCTGGTGACTTGGCTATCCAACACCAGGCTCCTTCCGCTGCGAATCCGCCCCGCTTACTCGCTTACGAAGGGCAAGAGGGCCATGATCCTGGCGCGCTTAATCGCCACCGTAAGCATGCGCTGGTGGCGGGCACAATTCCCAGAAATCCGGCGCGGCAGAATTTTGCCTCGCTCCGTGATGTACTTTTTCAACCGGGCCGCGTCCTTGTAATCCACCTCGGCAAGCTTTTCCACACAAAAACTGCAGATCCGCTTTTTACGCCGCCCGTAACCGCGCTCGCGTTTTACCAACTTTTTAAACCCCCTTGTAAACGTGCCTGCGCCCACAACATTCCGCTTGCCGCCGTCAAGACCCATTTTCTGAGGTATTCACCGTCAAGCACCACCTAGGGCGCCAGCACACTCTTTGTAATTACAGTTAATATAATACTAATAGTAATAATACTGGGGTTGTGCGGCTTTGATTTGCTTTAAAAAGGCTGCTATGCTTTAAAAAGGTATATCATCTTCCGAAAAATCAACCGCTTGCCCGAAAGGTTCGCCGAAATCTTCTTTCACCCCGGCATCCGGCTGTACAGACTTCTCCCCCTCGCGCGGGCGATCCAGAAACCGCACCGAATCCGCAACGACTTCGGCCGCCCGCCGCCGGATGCCCTGGTTGTCCTCGTAGGACCGCACCTGGAGCCGCCCCTCGACCGCGACCAGCCGCCCTTTCGCAAGGTTGCGGTGGCATACCTCGGCCTGTTTCTGCCAGACCACGATGTCGATGAAGTCCGCCTGCCGTTCGCCCTGTTTCCCAAACGGACGGTCGACCGCCACGGTGAAACTCGCCACCGCGGTGCCACCGGGAGTATAGCGGAGTTCCGGGTCCCGTACCAGCCTGCCGATCAAAATGATCCGGTTTAACACCGCCCCGCCCCCTCTAATCTCTGAGAATAATCAGGTGCCGCAACACGTTCCCCGAAAGCTTGAAGACCCGGTCGAGCTCTTTCACCGCCGGCGGTTCCGCCTGAAAGTCCATCACCACGTAATAGCCCTCTTTTTCCTTGGCGATTTCGTACGCCAACCGGCGCTTGCCCCAGCGGTCAATACGTTCTACGGTGCCTCCCTGTTCTTCGAGTACGCCCTTGAAACGTTCGACCGCGGCATCCAATGCCTCCTGCTCTAACCCGGGCCGCAGAATGAACATGGTTTCGTACCGGCGCACCTTCTCACCTCCCTTCGGTCTAAAACGGCCCCGCTTCCAAACGGGGCAGGGAGCCAAAACACTTGTTTCCCGGGGCGCCAGCCGCACCCACTCCCTTCGCGTGGGGGAGCGGCGGCGCGCCAACGGGAAAACCGGAACGGTGTTATTTTACCACACCGCTTCCGGGACGGCAACTTCTTTTTCCCAGCCGTCAGGGCGCGGGCTTTCCGCCCTTCGCCCGCAGCAGGCGCAAAAACTTTTCCCTCGGCAGCAGGACGACCCGGCCGCACCCACAGCATTTAATGCGAATGTCGACCCCCGTGCGCAGTACCTCCCACTCCTCACTGCCGCACGGGTGGCGCTTCTTCAGGCGCACGATGGCCCCGACCCGCAAATTCAGCATGCACTCACCCGCTTGAGTTGTGCCGGGTTTCGCCCTCAAATCGCCACGCCCGCCCCCGGAAGGAAGCCGCCGGCCGCCCGAACCAAGCCTTCGTAATAGGGAACCAGCGCCGCCGCGCCCAGGGCCCGGGTCAGGAAATTCTCCGGGCCCAGCAACCCCGTCCCTAAGCTGGCCACATAGCGTAACAGCAGGATGACCACTGCCCCGCCGACAACGCCCCAGGCGGCGCCAAACAACAGCCCGCCGAGGCGGTCCAGGGGGAGGAAGAGGAGCCACCGGCGGAAAAAGGTTGCGCTGCGGCCAGCGAAGAACCAGAGGCGCTCGGTAACGATCAAGAGGAAAACAAAGGCCCCCGCGTTCACGATGCTCCGGGCCAGGCGGAAGACGAGGTCCGCGCCGGCATCTGGAACGGCTGCTGCCCCTGGCGTGCCGGAAACTGCCAGCGTCTCAGCGGGCAGCAAGGCCTGAGCGGCTTCAGGAGGCAAACCGAAAAACGCCTGCGGGAGCTTCCAGAAATGCACGAGCCACGCCGCCAGGAAATCAGCCAGGTGCCACCGCTGCTCCAGAAAGTCCCCAAGCGGCTGGTACCAGCGCGCTGCCACAAAGAAAGCCATCCCGATGCCGGCAAGGCGGATGCAGCTCAGGACCAGCCCGGTTCGAAGTCCTTGGAAGGCCCCGCCCGCCAGCAGCAGAATCAAAATGACGTCCAGCCAGTTCATCACGCGACAGCTCCTTTGTAAAGGAGATTCGCGCAAAACGACGCAAATTCCTCTTTTTCGCCCTCAAGGTAAAAGCGGGAATAAATACCCTCTCCCTTGGCAATAATTATATTAGTTTTTACCTGCAGGCGCCGGAGGTGGTTGTTCGTGGAAGAAGAGAAACTGGCGATTACCCACGCCACGGTAGAGGCCGTCCTACCGCGGTTTAGAATCCACTACGGGGAACCAGGCGCCATCGGGTGCCTGGCCGAAACCATTTGTGCGCACCTCGACCTGTCCCGGGCTCACAACGTGCCGTGGGTGCTGCTCTGCATCGGTACAGACCGCTCCACCGGCGATGCCCTCGGGCCGCTGGTCGGGAGCAAGGTCGCCGGAGCGCCGGACAATCCTTTTCACGTGTACGGAACGCTGTCCGACCCGGTGCACGCCACGAACCTCAAGGAGAAATTCCGGGAGATCGCCAGGCGCCACAGGAACGCTTTCATTATTGCGGTAGACGCTTCGCTGGGGCATGTGGACAGTGTCGGGGTCATCAGCGTCGGCAGCGGTCCGCTTTTTCCCGGAGCAGGGGTGAACAAGTCGCTCCCGCCGGTGGGCCACCTGCACATCACCGCGGTGGTAAACGTGGGCGGGTTTATGGAATACGTCGTTCTTCAGAACACCCGCCTCCACGTGGTAATGAGCCAGTCCGAGGTCATCGCGGCAGCGCTGCTGGAGGCGGCCCATAAGGCTGCGTGGGGCGCAAAAAGCGCGCTGCCGTAACCAAAATAGGGAGCCCGCCCCAGCGGTCAAGGAGAGGTTCAGGCGTACCTTGCACGGGTACGCCCTTTGTTTCGGCGCCGGTCAGGCCGGGGTCCGCAGCGGGCCGGGTCACGCCTGGCCCAGCACATCTTTGACCGCTTCCAAAACCTCCGCCGGCGTCTTGCCGCGGGCGTTGATGATCGGGATCCCGACGGTGACGTCCTGGATATTCAGGACGTTTTGCTCCATTCCGGTCGTGACCAGGACCGCCGCGCGGGCTGCTTCCTCGGGGTGAACCACCTCGAATCCTTCCCGGCGCAAAAGGTTTCGCACCGGCGCAAGCGCTTCGTCAACCGCAATGGTGGGCATGACAGACCCTCCTCATGCACTCTTGCAGGATTTAAAGCAAGGCGCTCTTTAAATGGTAGTATGGGTTGGGTTGCGCGCGTTTATGCCGGGAAGGTGGTGACTGCGGAGCCATCCGCCCCGTCCGGGCCGAGTTCCTTGAGGAGCGCGATAACCTCGGCGTCGGTAGTCTGGTCGAAGTGGCGGTAGAATTGGCCTACGGCCATGAAAAACTCGGGAGCCAGCAGGCAGACCAACTCGTCCACTTCGGAACGCAGCCGCTCCAGGGTATCGGGGGGAGCCACCGGCACCGCGAGGATGATTTTCCGGGGGCCGGCTTTCTGCAACGAGCGCAGCGCCGCCACGACGGTAAAGCCGGTGGCGATGCCGTCGTCCGTGAGGATTACCGTCCGGTCGCGCCAGGAAACCGGCGGCCGGTCCCCGCGGTAGAGGCGCATCCGGCGGTCAATTTCCGCCACCGCCGTGCTGATCAGGTGCTCCCGTTCCTCCGGGGAAAGATAAAACTGGGCGAGAAGCGCCTCGTTGAAGATGGCGGTCCCATCCTGGGTTACGGCACCGATTGCCAGTTCGGGGTTGTGCGGTGCCCCGATCTTGCGCGGGATGATGATATCAAGCGGCAGTTGTAACGCCCGGGCGATCTCGGCGCCTACCACGACCCCGCCGCGGGGAATGGCCAGCACCAGGCCGCCGGGGTAGGCGCGACCTGCCAGACTTTCCGCCAACTGGCGGCCGGCATCCGTGCGGTCTGCAAACATCTTTTCCCCTCCCATGATTATGATGGCCCGGCCGTTCTGTTCTTAAAAAGAATCCCGGGGATGCCGCTAAATCCGCGAACGTACCGTATTCAGGATTTCTTCTTCTTCTGCGGAAAGACGCGTTTGTGCCTTACCACCCTCGACTTTCTTGGCGTAGGTGCGCGATTCCTGGCGCCCGTACAGGCTGGTGAGAATCACGCCGTTCCCCTCCCCGTCGAGGAGCGCCAGGCTGAAACTGAGGTCGCTCCCCACGTCGTCAAAAGCGTTAAACCGTTTTAGGGCAGGTGTGCGGGTGCAGCGGCGCAACAGCAGGCCCAGCCGCTCCTGCTCCCCGCTCAGGGCGTCAACCCGGAGTTGCAGGCGC
Organism: Thermoanaerobacteraceae bacterium; assembly: GCA_030016455.1. Lineage (GTDB taxonomy): Bacteria > Bacillota > Desulfotomaculia > Desulfotomaculales > Ammonificaceae > Yes71-27. Next base: position 4,601 of record JASEJH010000001.1, on the reverse strand, counting down.
TCTAGCCCCGCCAGCGTTTTCTCTAAATTGGCCACGGCCTGGGGGTTGCGCGCCAGCCGGGCGAGAATCTGGTAGCGCCGGTTCAGGCTGCTGAGCTTGAAGCAAAGGAGCAGACTGCAAAGGAGTGCGCCGCTGGCAATGAGCCCCAGGGCCCCAAGGATAACAACTTCGTACCGGGCAAGTAACTCCTGTACCAAAGACCCCACCTTCTCCATTACAAAGACCCGCGCTTTCAGCGCAGGCCGTATTCTTCTTTCATCTTGCACAGGCGGGCGTATGTTGGAGGGTCGATCTCCTGAAGCGGGACATACTCAACCTGACGGAGGAGTTCCCGAAGGGGGGTGCCGCGTACCATCCACTGGTAGTAGGCACGGCCGCCGTGCCGGTAGGGTCCGTAAAGCCGTGAACCGGGCACGGCCTGAAGGAGCCAGGAAAACAGCGCTTCGTGGCGGACGTGCATCCGCAGGGTCACCTGCGCCTGTTTCCCGTCGCCGCCAAAGTGCCCTTCACCGATCAGCAGGCCCAGCACTAACCCTCTGGTAAGGTCGTCCATTTCCCTACTGTTTCACCGTCAGGTTTCACGTGAAACTCTCCGCCGGCCGCAGAGGCGTCCGACAAGCTCCCGGATTTCGTCTTTACTCCCGAAGTATACCTCCAGCCGCCACCGCCGCCGCGCGGGCCGCACCTTCACCGCCGCGCCGAAAAATGCCGCCAGCTCCGCTGCCGCCGCGGCCATTTCCTCGTCCACCACTGCCGTTTCCACTCGTTCCGCCCCTCTCCCCGCGCGCCGTTTCACCGCCGCCTCAACGGCGCGCACCGACAGCCCTTTTTCGACCGCCTCTCGCGCCAGACGTTCCTGCGCCGCCCGGTCTCCGATGCTCAAAAGCGCCCGCGCGTGTCCCGCGGTCAGTTCGCCGGTCCTCAAGAGCCGCAACACCCCCGGCGGCAGGTGTAACAGCCGCAGGGCGTTGGCCACCGCCGCCCGGCTCTTGCCAACCCGCCGTGCCACCTCTTCCTGACTCAGCCCGAATTCCTCGATCAGGCGGCGGTACGCCAGCGCCTCCTCCAGCGGGTTCAGGTTCTCCCGCTGGAGGTTTTCCACCAGCAGCGCAGTTGCCGTACCGACATCGTCGTACTCCCGTACCAGCGCCGGTATGCTCTCCCAGCCAAGCATACGGCACGCCCGCCAGCGCCTCTCGCCCGCCACCAGTTCGTACCCGTTTTCCAGCGGCCGGACCACTACGGGTTGCAACAACCCGTGTTCCGCGATCGACTCGGCCAGTTCTTTGATGCCCTCTTCGTCCCACGTTTCACGTGCCTGCCGGGGGTTCGGCCGGATTTCGGCCACTTTTACCTGCCGCAGTTCCTCCCCCGCCTCCGACAGCACCGGGATCAACGCGTCCAGCCCCCGTCCGAGCCCCCGTGTTTTAACCACTTCCCGCCACTTCCTTTGCCAGTTCAAAATATACTTCCGCGCCCCTGCACTTCGGGTCATACACCACGACCGGCTTCCCGTGACTCGGCGCCTCGCTCAGCCGGACGTTCCGCGGGATAATCGTCCGGTATACCTTCCGCCGGAAGTGCTTCTTTACCTCGTCCACCACCTGGATTGCCAGATTGGTCCGCCCATCAAACATCGTCAGCAGAACCCCTTCGATCTCCAGCCCGGCGTTCAGGCGCCGCTTCACCAGCTGAATCGTATTCAACAGGTGTCCCAGCCCCTCCAGCGCGTAATACTCGCACTGGATGGGAATCAGCACCGTGTCCGCCGCCGCCAGCGCGTTAACCGTCAGCACACCCAGCGACGGCGGGCAGTCTATCAGCACGAAAGCATACTCTTTCCGGAGCCCGGCAAGGGACTCCCGCAAAATCTTCTCCCGTCCCACCACCCCGGCCAACTCGACCTCCGCACCGGCCAAGGCCAGGCTCGCCGGCACCAGATCAAGCCCTGCTACCGAGGGGCAGGGCACCCGGACCGCCTTCAGCGACACCCCGTCAACCAGTACGTCGTAGAGCGACTGCGCGGCGCTCTTCGGACTCACCCCCAGCCCGCTTGAAGCATTCCCCTGGGGGTCGGCGTCGATCACCAGCGTCTTGTGCCCCATCAAGGCCAGGCAGGCACCGAGGTTCACCGCGGTCGTCGTTTTGGCGACGCCTCCCTTTTGGTTTGCAATGGCGATCACCCTGCCCACGCTCCGCCTGCGCTCCTTCCGCTACACCCGCTCTTCGGACTCCTGTCTTTTTATTCCACACCTTCGACAAAACTCCTCCTAATTTCTTCCCAGGGGTTTGCGCCGCGCCACGCCTGCCCGCCGTGGAAAGCCCGGCGCGGTCGGCCTTTCCTTCAGCACCAGCACCAGGCACCGCCGGTCTCCCCCCAGCGGCAACCGGTATTCTTCGATTCCCTGGAGCCTTCCCCCCAGGGCGCCGATTGCCCCAAGCGCCTCCTGTATTTCTTCCCCGGCCTTCGGACCCTTCCAGGCCACAAAAAGGCCCCCTAACCGCACAAAAGGCAGGGTATACTCCACCAGTTCCCGCAACGGGGCCACCGCGCGCGCCGCCACCACGCCAAAAGCCTCCCGGTAGCCTTCCTTCCGTCCGAACTCCTCCGCCCGGCCCCACACCACCTTCACATTCTCCAGTTCCAGTTCCCGTACCACTCCCTCCAAGAAGCCCACCTTCTTCCGAACCGCCTCCAGCAAGACCACTTCTGCATCCGGCACAGCGATAGCCAGGGGGATCCCCGGCAAGCCGGCGCCGGTGCCCACGTCCAGGAGGCGTTCCCCCGCCGCCACCGGAACCTTCGTCAGCACGGCCAGGGAATCCACGAAATGCTTCTCCGCAACCGCCAGCGGCCCTTTGATCCCGCTCAGGTTGATCTTCGCCGCCGCCAGCAACCCGTAATACCTACCCAGCCGCTCCGCCGCCCCGGCCGGCAGTTTGAGGCCCAGCCTCTCCAACCCTTCGAATAGTGCCTGCAGGAATTCCCCCTCCAGCCCCCCCGCAC
>JASEJH010000001.1:0-1584 GCA_030016455.1 Thermoanaerobacteraceae bacterium | reverse complement strand
GATCAACAACGCCGCGATGTCCCCGCTGGAAATCCCGCTGATCCGCGCCGCCTGGCCGACCGACACCGGCCGGACCCGCTTCAGCTTTTCCCGCCCTTCGTTTGAAAGCCCGCGGACCGCGTCGTAATCCAAATCCAGCGGCAGCTTCTTATCCTCCATCTTCCGAAAGCGCGCCACTTCCGCCATCTGCTGCCGGATATAGCCCTCGTACTTGATCTGGCTCTCCACCTCGCAGGCCACTTCCGCGGGCACACCCCCGGGGACCGCCCCCGCCGCGACTACATCCGCATAACCAACTTCCGGCCGCCGCAGCAACTCCGCCGCACTTAAAGCCCGCGCCGGAGGGGTTCCGCCTTTTTCCGCCACCACTCTGCCGGCCACCTCGGGTGGCACCACCACTTCCTTCAACCGCTCCAGTTCCCGCACGATCGCTTCCTGGCGCCGCAGGTAAACGGTGTACCGCTCGTTGTTCACCAGCCCGACCCGCCTGCCCTTCTCGGTAAGCCGGAGGTCGGCGTTATCCTGCCTGAGCAGCAACCGGTACTCCGCCCGCGCCGTCAGCAAGCGGTAAGGCTCCTCCGTTCCCTTCGTCACCAGATCGTCGATCAACACGCCGATATAACCCTCGTGCCGTCCGATCACCAGCGGCTCCTCCCCCCGGACGAAAAGCACCGCGTTTATCCCGGCGATAATCCCCTGGGCCGCTGCTTCCTCGTACCCCGAGGTACCGTTGATCTGGCCTGCCAAAAAGAGTCCCGCGATCCCCTTTACCATTAGGTAAGGGGTTAGTTGCGTCGGCACCACGTAGTCGTACTCGATGGCATAGCCCGTGCGGGTGATTACTGCCTTCTCCAGGCCGGGCACCGTCCGCAGTATGGCCACCTGCACGTCCTCCGGCATACTCGTGCTAAGCCCCTGAAGGTACATTTCGCCCGAATTCCTGCCCTCCGGCTCTACAAAAACCTGGTGCCGCTCCCGGTTAAACCGCACCACTTTATCCTCTATTGACGGGCAGTACCGTGGCCCCCGCCCTTCGATCACCCCCGCGAAAAGCGGCGACCGGTCCAGGTTCTCCCGGATGATCCGGTGGGTTTCCGGAGTGGTGTAAGTCAGCCAGCACGGCTCCTGGTCCCTCACCCGGCACCGTTCCATAAACGAGAAGCCCGCCGGCGCCGGATCCCCGTGCTGAGGAACCATCTTGCTGAAATCCACCGTCCGCCGGTCCACGCGCGGCGGGGTTCCCGTCTTGAACCGCCCCAGAGCCAGTCCGAGTTCCCGCAAGCTCTCCGCCAGCCCCACGGCCGGAAGCTGGCCGTTCGGCGCGCCCGCATAGGCCACGTCCCCAACCACGATGCGCGACCGCAGGTAGGTCCCCGTCGTCACCACGAGGGCCCGCGCCGCAAAAAAGGCCCCCGTCTCCGTCACCACGCCCCGGATACCGCCTCCCCCGACGACGATCCGCTCGACCCGCGCCTGCCGGAGCTGCAGCCGAGGTTCCCCCTCCAGCACCCGCCGCATCTCGCGCTGGTATGTCTCTTTATCCGTCTGCGCCCGCAGGGCGCGTACCGCCGGCCCCTTTCCGGT
>JASEJH010000019.1 GCA_030016455.1 Thermoanaerobacteraceae bacterium | reverse complement strand
CCGTTCTGCCCAGACCCACGATCAAAGGGCTGTCGCGCCGGGCGGCTACGATCCTGCCGGGCTCCCCGGCTGCCACCGCCGCCAGGGCATACGACCCGCGCAAGAAGGGCAGCATCCGCTTGAGCGCCCCAAGCAAATCCCCGTCGTAGAACTCCTCTAACAGGTGCGGAATCACCTCGGTGTCCGTGTCGGAGACCAGCCGGTGGCCCCGCGCCGCGAGTTCCCGGCGCAGTTCCAGGTAGTTTTCGATGATGCCGTTGTGCACCACGGCGAGCCGCCCGGTGCAGTCCAGGTGCGGGTGGGCGTTGTAATCGGTCGGCGCCCCGTGGGTGGCCCAGCGGGTATGCCCGATGCCCGTGTTCCCGGCAGGGAAACTCCCGTTCAGGCTGGCCTCCAGGACCGCGATCTTCCCTTCCTTCTTATGGACCACCAGCCGCCCCTGTTCCAAGACCGCCACGCCCGCCGAATCGTACCCTCTATATTCGAGCTTTTTGAGCCCCGTGAGCAAACGGGGCAGTGCTTGCTGCTCTCCGGTGTAGCCGACTATGCCACACATGGCTTAACCTCCTTTGAGGCAGTCAACCAAACAGAAACGCCGGGCTCAAAGCACGGCGCTTTTTCGGCAACGAAACGATAATACCTTCCTGGCACAAAAAAGCCATACTCCGCCTTCCGCCACCTGGTGCTTTTGTCCTGGCGGTCGCCCGCCAGTTTTGTAACACCGTTAACGGCCGTGGCCGGCCGGGAGGCACCCGCCGAAGTAATAGCCCTCGATTAACCTCCCCCTCGTCAACTGCCTTAGAGTGCGGTGATGAACTTCGCCCAGCACTCAACTCAAAGAGACAGTCTCTTTAACCCTTATTGTGAAAGGTTTCCTTGAACTTTTACTTTTATGGTAATTGCTACCGTTTCCCTCAGTTGAGTGCTGGGTCGTTCCTGACCGCACTTTGAAGGTTGCAGCTTAGGCCGGATTTCGTTTTTTTCGCTTGAGTCCAACCCCGCTTCAAACCTCCAACTTCTAAAACAGTTCTGGCGCTTGATTATTAACTTGTCGCCAAACCAAGCTCTTCCGCTGCCCCTGCCTCGGCCTCACCCCCTTCGATCGCCTGGATTACGGCCACCAGCTCTTTGACCACTCCGAGGGTCACCTCCGGGTCGCGCGCTTCGACCATCACCCGGATTAGCGGCTCCGTGCCCGAAGCCCTTACGAGCACCCGCCCCTCGCTGCCCAGCCGGGCCTCCTGCTCCTGCACCACCCGCGCCAGGAGCGGGCTTTTCAGCACCCGTTCCTTGCTCCGCACCCGCACGTTTTCCAGCAACTGCGGGTAGTACTCGAGTTCGGCCGCCAGCTCCCCGAGCGATTTCCCGGTTTCCCGCATCACCCGCAGCAGCTTGAGCGCCGTGATGATCCCGTCCCCCGTCGTGTTGTGGTCCAGGAAAATCACGTGCCCTGACTGCTCGCCTCCGAGACGCGCCCCGGTCCGCAGCATTTCCTCCAGGACGTACCGGTCGCCGACCCTGCTCACCACGGTCTTGATCCCGGAAGCGGCAAGCGCCCGGTGCAGCCCCAGGTTGGACATCACGGTCACGACCACCGTATCCCCGGGAAGTTCGTCCCGCGCCTTGAGGTAACGGGCACAGGCGAGGATAATGGCGTCACCGTTTACGATCTTCCCCTTTTCATCCACGGCGATCAGCCGGTCAGCGTCACCGTCGAAAGCCAGGCCCAGATCCGCCCCGGTGGCAAAAACCAGTTCCTGCAGCGCGTGGGGTTTCGTAGAGCCGCAGCCGTTGTTGATGTTGAACCCATCCGGTTCGGTCCCGACCGGAATCACTACCGCACCCAGCATGCTTAAAATCCGCGGCGCGAGTTCGTATGCGGCCCCGTGCGCACAGTCCACCGCAATCCGGAGCCCCCGGAGTTCTTCCGGCCCGACCCGGGCGACGTGTGCCAGGTACCGGTCCCCGGCGTCAGCCACCGGCAAAACCCGGCCGATCCCCGCTCCCACCGGGGAAGGAATCCCGGTCATCCCGCCCAGAACAAGCCCCTCAATCTCTTCTTCGACTGCATCCGGCAGTTTATAACCGTCGCCCCCGAAAAACTTGATGCCGTTGTCCGGCGCCGGGTTGTGCGAAGCCGAAATGACCACGCCACCCGCTGCCCCGAGCGCCCGGCTGAGATAGGCAACCGCCGGCGTCGGCAAGATCCCAAGCAGAAGCGCGTTCACGCCTGTTGAAAGCATCCCGGCCACCAGGGCCGCTTCCAGCATCTCGCCGGACGCCCGCGTGTCACGCCCCACAACGATTTCCTTCGCCCCTGTTCTCCGGGAAAGGACGTGCGCTGCTGCCCGTCCCAATTTAAAAGCTAATTCCGGGCCGAGTTCGCTGTTGGCCACTCCCCGGACCCCGTCCGTGCCGAAAAGAATCCCCACCGAGGAAAAGCCTCCTTCGGTCAAAACTTTATTACGGCCTAAAGCTGCTGTCAATGGTACTTCATTTTATGTAATCGCCAAATATTTAGTTAACCTGAAACAAAGCCGTCACGCACCTGAGTTCTGTTCCTTCAGGAGACCGTACGCGAAACTGTCCGCCAGCGCCTGCCAGCTCGCCTCGATGATGTTGGGCGAGACCCCGACGGTAACCCAGTTGCGCTTTCCGTCGCCCGTCTCGATCAGCACGCGGACCACCGCGCCTGTGCCTGCAGCCTCGTTCAGCACCCGCACCTTATAGTCAATCAGGCGCATCCCCTTGATTCTGGGATAGAACTGCTCGAGCGCCTTGCGCAGCGCGTTGTCCAGGGCGTTTACCGGACCGTTCCCCTCGGCGGCGGTGTGAACCACCTGGTCGCCCACCCGGAGTTTGATCGTGGCTTCGGAATGAACGGTCCCGCTTTCCCGCAACTCCGTGAGGATGCGCAGGCTTTCCAGAAGGAAGGGCCGCTCGTAGCCGTTGGAGGCCTTGCGCACAAGGAGCTCGAACGAGCCTTCGGCGCTTTCGAACTGGAACCCCTTGTGCTCGAGTTCCTTCAACTGCGCCAGAACCTGGCGCGCCGCGTCCTTATGCGTCGGCAGGTCCAGGTTCAGCTCGCGGAGTTTGTAAAGCAGGTTGGAAAGGCCGGATAACTCCGAAACCAGAACGCGACGGCGGTTGCCGACCGCCTCCGGGTCTATATGCTCGTAAGTCAGCGGGTCTTTTAAAAGGGCGCTCACGTGCACCCCGCCCTTGTGCGCGAAAGCGCTCATTCCCACGTAGGGCTGCTGGGGGATCGGGTGCATGTTGGCGATTTCGCTCACGTACCGGGAAAGCTCCACCAGGTGCCGGAGTTTCTCCTCCGGGATCGTCGTGACGCCGCACTTCAACGCAAGGTTGGGCAGCACAACACACAGGTCGGCGTTCCCGCAGCGTTCTCCGTAGCCGTTGACCGTCCCCTGGACGTGGGTCGCTCCCGCCTGGACGGCGACCAGGGTATTCGCCACCGCCATCCCGGCGTCGTTGTGAGCGTGGATGCCGACCGGAACGTTGAAGCGCCGGCATACCAACTCCACCACCGGTTCGACCTCCCAGGGAAGCATCCCGCCGTTGGTGTCGCAGAGGACCAGGACCGCCGCTCCGCCGGCAACGGCTGCTTCAAGCGTAGACAGCGCGTAATCCGGGTTGGCTCTGTAGCCGTCAAAGAAATGCTCGGCGTCGTAAATCACGTCCAGGCCCTGCTCCCGCAGGTAGGCGACGGACTCCCTGATCATCGCCAGGTTTTCCTCCAGCGTGGTGTCGAGCGCCCGGACAACGTGGAAGTCCCAGCTCTTGCCGAAAAGGGTTGCCGCCTTCACCCCCGACCGCAGAACTGCGGCCAGGTTCTCGTCGTCCGCCGGGCGGATGTTTTTCCGGCGGGTGGCGCCGAACGCGGTGATGGTGGCGTTTTCCAGGCTAAGCTCCGGCAGCCGGATGAAAAACTCCATGTCCGTCGGGTTGGAGCCGGGCCAGCCCCCCTCGACATAGTGAAAACCCATCCGGTCGAGCTTGGCTGCGATCTTCAGCTTGTCGTCGGCCGAGAAAGAAATCCCTTCTGTCTGTGCGCCGTCGCGCAGCGTGGTGTCGTATACTTGCACCCTACGTCTTTCCACTGAAGCTACCCCCGATGCTAAAAGAATTACCCGTCAATCTTCCGCAGTCTCGGAGGCCGCTCAAAAGCGGTAGTCGGGCATCGGCCATCAGTCGTCGGAATCGTCTGAATTTCTCTTTCACGAATTCCTCTTTTTTCCGACATCCGACGTCTGATATCTGACGTCTGAATAATGCCAGACGAAGTTTTTCAACGGCCTCCTGCAAGTCGCGCCTTCACGTAAGGTATAAGCCCGCCCGCCGCGATAATCTCCCGCATAAAGGGCGGCACCGGCCGCGCGCGGTATTCCGCGCCGGTGTCCACCACGGTGATTCTTCCGGTCCCCAGGTCAACCCGCACCCGGCTTCCCGGTGCGATCGCCTCCGCTTCCGGACACTCCAGAATGGGCAGCCCGATGTTGAAGGCGTTCCGGTAAAAGATCCGGGCGAAACTCCGGGCGATCACGCAGGCGACGCCGGCCGCTTTGATCGCTACCGGGGCGTGCTCGCGCGACGAGCCGCAACCGAAGTTGGCCCCGGCCACGATGATGTCCCCGGGCTGCACCCGCGCCGCAAAGGTCGGGTCGGCGTCCTCCATGCAGTGCCGGGCCAGTTCCGCCGGGTCGGAGGTGTTGAGGTACCGGGCCGGGATGATCAGGTCGGTATCAATGTTGTCGCCAAAGCGGAAGACTGTTCCCTCAAGCATTTAGACCACCTCTTCCGGGTCGGCAATCCGGCCCATGACCGCACTTGCCGCAGCCACGGCGGGATTGGCCAGGTAGACTTCGCTTTTCGGGTGGCCCATCCGGCCCACGAAGTTCCGGTTGGTCGTGGCCACCGCCCGTTCGCCGGCTGCCAGGACCCCCATGTGCCCGCCCAGGCAAGGTCCGCACGTCGGCGTCGAAACCGCCCCCCCGGCTTCAATGAAGATTTCCACCAGCCCCTCTTTCAGGGCCTGGCGGTAGATCTCCTGCGTCCCGGGGATGATGATCAGCCGCACGTCCGGGTGCACCTTTTTCCCCCGCAGCACCCGGGCGGCCAGGCGCAGATCTTCCAGGCGCCCGTTGGTACACGAACCGATCACAACCTGGTCCACGGCAATCTTTCCTGCCGCGCGCACCGGCCGTACGTTGTCCGGCGAATGGGGGAAGGCCACACAGGGCTCCCAGCCGGTGACATCGAACTCGTAAACCTTTTTATACCGCGCGTCGGGGTCGCTGGCAAACACCCGGTAGGGACGCCGCGCGCGGCCCCGGACGTAGGCTTCCGTCTTTTCGTCGGGAGCGATGATCCCGTTCTTGGCTCCGGCCTCCACCGCCATGTTGCACATCGTGAACCGTCCGTCCATCGGCAGGCTTTCGATGACCGGACCGCTGAACTCCATCGCGCAGTAAAGCGCCCCTTCCACCCCGATCTCCCCGATGGTACGGAGAATCAGGTCCTTCCCCCCCACCCAGGGGCCAAGCTTACCGGTGTAAACGAACTTCAGTGTTTCCGGAACTTTGAACCAGGTTTCTCCCAGCGCCATCGCCGCTGCCAGGTCGGTGGAACCAACTCCCGTGGCAAAGGCGCCTATGGCGCCGTACGTGCAGGTGTGGGAATCGGCGCCGATGATCACGTCGCCGGGACCCACCAGGCCCTGCTCGGGCAACAGGCAGTGTTCGATCCCCATCCGCCCCACCTCAAAGTAGTTGGGCAGGTCGTGCCGGCGGGCAAACTCCCGGACGGTTTTAGCCTGCTCCGCCGACTTGATGTCCTTGTTCGGCGTAAAGTGATCCGGAACCAGAACGACCGCCGCCGGGTCGAAGACCGGCACGCCGAGCTGCTCAAACTCCCTGATGGACAGCGGCGCCGTGATATCGTTGGCCAGCAGTACATCCACCCTCGCGTTGATTAACTCACCCGGCTCGACGAACTCCCTGCCGGCGTGCGCTGCCAAAATCTTTTCCGTAATCGTTTGCGGCACTCGACCCAATTGCTTCCCACCTCGCGTAAACCTTCGCGTCTGTTCGGAACCCGGCCTGTTAACTTTCCCCGGTCTCCTGTCTTCTCTTCACAACTCCCGTCCACTCCCGTATCTTCTGGCTTACTCCTAACTTCCGGCCTCCGATTCAGGCCTGGACCCCGGGCCGTTCAGGTCCGCCACCATCTTGTTCAGCGCGTCAATGTAAGCCCGGGCGCTCGCTTCCAGCACGTCGGTGCTAAGCCCCCGGCCCAGGTAAGTCTTCCCTTTCTCGCTTTTCACCCGCACCGTCACGCTACCCACCGCATCCTTACCGCCGGTGACGGCGTCAATGGCGTACGTCTCCAGGGTGGGTTTCATCCCGGTGATCTTGTCGATAGACTTGTAAATCGCGTCCACCGGCCCGTTGCCGCAGGCCGCTTCCTCCCGCACTTCCTCCCCCACCTGCAGTCCCACGGTGGCCGTCGGCACCACCGTCGTACCGCTCAAGATGTGGAAGTACTTCAGTTCGTAAGTAGGCGGTACCTTGCGGATTTCCTCTTCCACCAGCGCCAGGAGGTCCTCGTCGGTAATGACCTTCTTCCGGTCGCAAAGTTCCTTAAAACGAGCGAAGGCATCGTTCAACTCCTCTTCGGACAACGCGTAACCCAGTTCCGCCAACCTGGTCTTGAAGGCGTGCCGGCCGGAGTGCTTCCCGAGAACCAGGCTCGACTGGGGAATGCCGATCACCTTCGGGTCAATAATCTCGTAGGTCGTTCGCTCTTTCAAAACCCCGTCCTGGTGGATGCCCGACTCGTGGGCGAAGGCGTTCTTCCCCACGATGGCCTTGTTCGGCTGTACCGGCATGCCCGTCAGGCTGCTCACCAGTTTGGAGGTGCGGAAGATCTCTTCGGTGCGGATCCCGGTGGTTATTTGATAAAGCGGCCGCCGGGCATAAAGCGCCATCACCAGTTCCTCCAGCGCAGCGTTCCCGGCCCGTTCCCCGATGCCGTTGATCGTTACCTCTGCCTGCCGCGCCCCATTTCTTACCGCCGCCAGGGTGTTCGCCACCGCCAGACCCAGGTCGTTGTGGCAGTGCACGCTGATGGTTACCTTTTCAATCCCCGGCGTTTTTTCCCTGATCGCCCGGATGAATTCCCCGAATTCCTCGGGAACGGCGTAACCCACGGTATCTGGGATGTTTACCACCGTGGCCCCAGCCTCGATTGCCGCCGCCAGCACCTGGCAAAGAAAATCAAGCTCGGAGCGCGAAGCGTCCTCTGCGGAAAACTCTACTATAGGAGTATAACCTTTTGCCCGCTGCACCGCCTCCCGTGCCGCTTCCAATACCTGTTCCCGGCTCATCCGAAGTTTATACTGGAGGTGGATGTCCGAAGTAGCGATAAAGGTGTGGATGCGCGGCTCCTCCGCTTCTTTCAAGGCTTCCCACGCTTTATCAATATCCCCGAAGTTTGCCCGGGCTAAAGCGCAGACCTGCACCCCCTTGACGCTCCGGGCGATTTCGGCTACCGCCGCAAAGTCCCCCGGCGAAGCCACCGGAAAACCCGCCTCGATCACGTCCACGCCAAGACGCACCAACTGCTTGGCGATCTGCACTTTTTCTTTCACGTTCAGGCTGACCCCCGGCGATTGCTCGCCGTCCCGCAACGTGGTATCAAAAATATAAACCCGCTCCATGCGTCCTCCTTCACCCGCCGTTTTCAGCTTACCGCTTCATCGAGACCGCGCCCCGCCAACACCATCGGGAGCACGTTTTCGCCCGGGTCGATCAGGCAGTTTACCAGCACCGGTCCTTCCCTTGCCAGCGCATCTTCTACCACGCCGTCAAACTGCGCCGCGGTCTCCACGGTGTAGCCGGCGATGCCGTAAACCCCGGCCAGAGCCGCGAAATCGGGACAGAAGCCGAAGTCCACCGCGGAATAGCGTTTGTCGCAGTAAAACTCCTGAAGCTGCCGCACCATCCCCAGGCGCCTGTTGTTAAGAATGAAAATCTTGACGTCCAGACCCTGTTCCACCAGCGTTCCCAATTCGGGCATCATCATCTGAAAGCTCCCGTCGCCGCTCACTAAAAGCACCTGTTTCTCCGGCCGGCCGAGCTTCACCCCGATGGCGGCCGGCAGGCCGTAACCCATGCACCCCAGGCCCCCCGAGGTCACGAGCGTGCGCGGGTACTTGAAGCAGTAATACTGGGCCACCCACATCTGGTGCTGGCCGACGTCGGTGACCACGATGCTTTCCCCTCCGGTAAGGGAGCTTAACCGCTCGATCACGTACTGCGGTTTGAACCCTTCTTCCCGGTTGTAGGTTAAAGGAAAGTCGCGCTTGTACCCGGCGATGGTTTCCAGCCATTCCCCGCCCTCCCGCTTAACGACCTGGGGCAGGAGCGCCTCCAGCACCTGCTTGACGTCCCCGACAATCGGCAGGTAAGGTTTGACGTTCTTACCGATTTCCGCCGGGTCGATATCCACGTGGATGATCTGGGCGTGCGGGGCAAACCTGGCCGGTGAGCCGGTAACCCGGTCGGCAAACCGCACCCCCAGCCCGATTAACAGGTCGGCGTTCGTAATGGCCAGATTGGCGTAACGCGTGCCGTGCAGGCCCGCCATTCCAAGGAAGAACGGGTGGTCTCCGGGGAACCCGCCCAGCCCCATCAGGGTGCAGGCCACCGGCGCCGCAATCGTCTCCGCTAATTTGACCAGTTCCGGTGTGGCGCCGCTGCTGACCACCCCGCCTCCGGCCAGGATCACGGGCCGGTTCGCCTTGGCGATCAGCTTCGCCGCCTGCGCGATCTGGGTGGGGTGCCCCCGGTAAGTGGGCTTATACCCCTTCAGTTCAACCTTCTCCGGGTAGCTGAACCTGATCACGGCGCTCGAAACGTCCCGGGGAAGGTCAATCAGCACCGGCCCCGGCCGGCCGGAGCGGGCCAGGTAAAAGGCCTTCTTCACCACTGCCGGGACCGTCGCCGGCTCCTTTACCAGAAAATTATGCTTGGTGATGGGCATCGTAATCCCCGTGATGTCCACTTCCTGAAAGGCGTCGGTTCCGACCTGGCTGGTGGGCACCTGACCGGTGAAAAGCACCACCGGAATCGAGTCCATGTAAGCGGTAGCGATTCCGGAAACCAGGTTGGTCGCCCCCGGCCCGGAGGTGGCGAAGCAGACGCCGACCCGCCCGGTCGCCCGTGCGTAACCGTTGGCGGCATGTACCGCGCCCTGTTCGTGCCGGACCAGCACGTGTTTTATCTTTTTAGCGTTGTAAAGGGCGTCGTACACCGGGAGGATGGCCCCACCGGGGTAGCCGAAGACCAACTCCACCCCTTCCTTTTCCAGACACCGGATCAGCGCTTCGCCAACCGTAATCACCAAACAACACTCCCCGAGATACTCCAATTTAGAAGCCACCCGGTACTCAACCCAGAGAAATGGTTCCCTCAAATTCTAACGGGGAAGGTTTATTGATAACTTCCACTTTTTAATAACTGCTACCGTTTCCTTAAGTTAAGTACCGGGTTACAAACACTTTGACGACCGACGACTACTTCCGCAGCCAGGACATCATCTGCCGCAGTTCCTTCCCGATCTGCTCGATCTGGTGGGCCTGCTCCCGGCGGCGCTGCGCCTTGAGCACCGGCTGGTTGGCCTGGTTTTCCAGCACCCACTCGCGGGCAAACTCGCCGCTTTGAATCTCGGCGAGTACCTGCCTCATTTCCTCCCGGACCATTTCGTCGATTATCCGCCGCCCGGTCCTGTAGTCCCCGTACTCGGCGGTATTGCTGACCCGGCGGCGCATCTCGGTGAGGCCGCCCTCGTAAATCAGGTCCACGATCAGCTTCAATTCGTGCAGGCATTCGAAATAGGCAATTTCCGGCGCGTAGCCCGCTTCGACCAGGGTTTCAAAACCCGCCTTGATGAGTTCGGACACGCCGCCGCAGAGCACGCACTGCTCGCCGAAAAGGTCTGTTTCCGTCTCTTCCCGGAAAGTGGTTTCAAAAACCCCCGCCCGGGTGAGGCCGATCGCCTTGGCGTAGGCAAGCGCAAGTGCCTTCGCCTGGCCGCTGTAGTCCTGGTGGACGGCGATCAATCCCGGCACGCCCGCTCCCTCGGTGTAAAGCCGGCGGAGCATCGGCCCCGGGCTCTTCGGCGCCACCATGAAAACGTCCACATCGGGCGGCGGCACAATCTGCCCGAAGTGGATGTTAAACCCGTGCGAGAACATCAGGGCCTTCCCCGCGGTAAGGTGCGGGGCGATTTCTTCCCGGTAAACCCTGGCCTGTTGCTCGTCCGGGATAAGCATCTGGATAACCGCTGCCCGGCGGGTCGCCTCCGCCACCGGGACAACCTCCAGGCCCTCCGCCTGGGCCATCGCTGCCGAGGGACTGGCCGGCCGGAGCCCGACCACCACCTGGATTCCGCTGTCCCTGAGATTCTGCGCCTGGGCCCGCCCCTGGCTCCCGTAACCCACGACGGCCACCGTTTTTCCTTCCAGTACCCCGAGGTCAGCATCCTGGTTGTAGTAAATCCGGATCATTATTCCGCCTCCTTACTGTTGGTTGCGATATCCTTGGTCCCCCGGAGCATGGCCACTTTCCCGGTCCGGACCAACTCCCGGATTCCGAAGGGTTCCAGCGCGTTTACCAGCGCCCTCACCTTTCCCTCGTCCCCCGTGACCTCCACGATCAGGGTCTTCCGCCCGATGTCTACGATGTGGGCCCGGAAGATCTCCACGATCTGGATGATTTCCGCCCGCCGCGCCGGTTCCGCGTTCACCTTGACCAGCACCAGTTCCCGGTCAACGTGTTCTTCCTTGGTGATGTCCTGCACCTTCAGAACCTCGATCAGCTTGCGGAGCTGCTTGGTCACCTGCTCCAGTACCCGGTCGTCTCCCTCCACGACGATCGTCATCCGGGAAACCGCCGGATCCTCGGTCTCTCCCACCGTGAGGCTTTCGATGTTGAAACCCCGGCGGCGGAAGAGACCGGCCACACGGGCCAGAACCCCGGGATTGTTTTCAACCAAAACCGCCAAAGTATGGCGCACAGAACTCTCCCCCCTAACCGAGCATCTTTCCCAGTGAGCCCCCCGGCGGCACCATTGGCATCACGTTCTCTTCCCGCTCGATAACAAAATCCAGAAAGACCGGCTTGGGTGAAGCAATGGCCTGCTCCAGTGCCGGCCGTACCTCTTGGGGTTTGGTTACCCGGATGCCTTCAGCGCCGTAGGCCTCGGCTACCTTCACGAAGTCGGGACCGTAAAGCTCAGTGTATGAATAGCGCCGGTTGAAAAACAGCTCCTGCCATTGGCGCACCATGCCGAGAAAGCCGTTATTCATGATCGCCACGTTCACCGGCAGTTCGTGACTGACCGCCGTGGCCAGTTCTTGGATGTTCATCTGGATCGAACCGTCGCCGGCAATATCAAAAACGACCTCATCCGGACAGGCCACCTGCACCCCGATGGCGGCCGGAAACCCGAAGCCCATCGTGCCCAGCCCCCCCGAAGAAATGAAAGAACGGGGCCGGGTGAAGGTGTAAAACTGCGCCGCCCACATCTGGTTCTGGCCAACTTCTGTGGTAATGCGCGCCTTACCCTGAGTAACGTTATATAACTCGCGGATCACGAACTGCGGCTTCAAGCCGTTTTCCTCGAACTTCAGCGGGTACTCCTTTTTCCAGGCGTTGATCTTCTCCAGCCAAGCCGGATGCGACGCGCCTTCCAGCACTTCAAGCAGCGCTTTCAATACCCGCCGCACGTCGCCCGCCAGCGGAACATCCACCCGGACGTTTTTCCCCATTTCCGCCGGATCCACGTCAACGTGGATGATCTTCGCTTCCGGGGCAAAGGTTTCCACCTTCCCGGTAACCCGGTCGTCGAACCGCGCTCCCACAGCGATCAAGAGGTCGCACTCGCAAACCGCGTAGTTGGCGTACCGTGTCCCGTGCATTCCCAGCATCCCCAGGTAAAGCGGGTGATCACCGGGGAAACCGCCGATGCCCATAAGGGTTGTGGTCACCGGCGCCATGATCAACTCGGCAAGCCGGCGCAATTCCTCGCTTGCGTTCGAAGCGATCACCCCACCGCCGGCGTAAATCACCGGGCGCTGGGCCGTGGCGATCAGCTTCGCCGCCGCAAGGACCTGATCCGGTTCCGGATCGAGCACCGGCCTGTAACCCGGGAGATCCACGGGGCCGGGGTCCACATATTCCGTCTGGGCCCCCGAAACGTCACGGGGAATATCCACCAGCACCGGACCGGGACGCCCCGTAGTGGCGATGTAGAACGCCTCTTTCACCGTCCGGGCGAGGTCGCGGACATCCTTTACTAAAAAGTTGTGCTTGGTGATCGGCAGGGTGATCCCGGTGATGTCCGCTTCCTGGAACGAATCGCGGCCGATCTGCGCCGTCGGGACCTGTCCGGTGAAGGCCACCAGCGGACTCGAATCCATGAAGGCCGTGGCAATTCCGGTTACCAGGTTCGTTGCTCCCGGACCGGAGGTAGCCAGGCAAACCCCCGGCCGGCCGGTGACCCGCGCGTAACCGTCAGCGGCGTGGGCCGCCGCCTGCTCGTGGCGGGTCAGGATGTGCCGGATGTCTGCGTCGTAAAGGGCGTCATATATGGGCAGCACTGCGCCCCCGGGATAGCCGAACACCACCTCTACCCCTTCATCTTTTAAGCACCGGAGCAGGATCTCTCCTCCGGAAAGCTTCAAAGCCCCCACCTCCGCTTCCTAAGGAGACCGCTGCAAAACTTCGCCTGGACAATGCCTGGCCGGTCGGGTCCGGGTG
>JASEJH010000199.1 GCA_030016455.1 Thermoanaerobacteraceae bacterium | reverse complement strand
GGGTTTTGTCGCTGAAGCACCGGTGGTGGTCGTGATCTGTGCCGAGCCGGCCCGTTCTGCACAGTATTACGGCGACCGCGGGCGGCACCTGTACTGCCTTCAGGATACCGCGGCGGCGACGCAGAACCTCTTGCTTGCGGCCACCGCCTACGGTTTGGGTTCCTGCTGGGTGGGGGCGTTTGACGAGAACCAGGTACGGCACTGCCTGGGGATTCCGGCGGAGTTCCGGCCGGTGGCCCTGGTGCCGCTCGGTTATCCGGCTGCCCAGCCGGAAACGCGTCCCGGGCGCCGCGGTTTGGCAGAAATTCGGAAGTACCTGTAGGAAATCAGAGGTCAGAAGCCGGAAGTCAGAGGTCGGAAAGAAAGAAAACCGCTGAGGTTATAGATGCTGGCTTCTGACGTCTTACCTCCGGCTTTTGTTCTTCAAAACGAGCTGGGCGTTTCCGGTAACCCGGGGCGCTATTTTACCGGAGCTTAGAGGGCTCGACGTTGAACGTCGAACGTAAAAGGGGTGGCTCTAGTTTGCTTTTTGATTTGTATTTGCCCCAGCGGGTGCTTTTTGGACCGGGGAGCACTTACCGTCTCGGAGAAGAAGCGCAGCGTTACGGGAAGAGGGTTCTGCTGGTCACCGGCCGGCGCAGTCTCAAGGAGACGGGAAACTTCGAGCGCGTGACCGCCCCTTTCAGCGCCCTGAAACTGGAGCTGGTCTTTTTCGACCGGGTGGATCCGGAGCCGGGGCTTGATTGTGTGGAGGCGGTGCGGGAGTATGCCCGGAGGGAGCGGTGCGAGCTCATCGTGGCGGCGGGCGGGGGGAGCGTCCTCGACGTTGCCAAGGCTGCGGCCGGGCTCTTCTACGAGGAGGGACCGGTGAAGGAGTATTTTTACGGCCGGGAGGTGACCAGGCCGAAGCTGCCCTGGATCGCCGTGCCCACCACCGCGGGGACCGGCTCGGAGGCGACGACAAACGCGGTCCTGATTGACCGGGAGGCCGGCAAAAAGCAGAGCCTCCGGCACCCGTTCTGGCTGGCGGACGTGGCGGTCGTGGACCCGATCCTGACCATGGCCCAGTCCAGGGAGTTGACGGCGCGGGCGGGGCTTGATGCCCTTACCCACGCGATCGAGGCCTACACCTGCCGGTTCACCAATCCCCTGAGTACGGCAGTGAGCATCGAAGCGGTCAGGCTGATCGTCCAGAATATCTACACCGCCTACACCGTATCCCGGAACCGCGACGCCCGGGAGCGGATGATGCAGGGGAGTTTTTTAGCGGGGATGGCGATTCAAAACGCCGGGGTGGGGGCGGTGCACGCGCTGGCCCACAGCATCGGCGTGCGGTACGGGCAGCCCCATGGACTGGTCTGCGGGGTGCTTCTGCCCCACATCATGGAGTTCAACCTGCCCCTCGTCGAAGAGAAGTACGCCGCCCTGGCCGTGGCGGCCGGGGTGGTTCCGGCAGGGACCGACAGCGGTACCGCCGCCGCTCGCTTTGTTGACTACGTCCACCGTCTGGTAGCCAGGTTGGGGCTGCCGGCAGGGATAGGGGAACTCGGGGTAAAACCGGAAGACGTTGACGGCCTGGTCGAGGCCACGCTCCCTGCCGGTTCCCTCAAGACGAACCCGCGCCGGGTCACCCGGCCGGAGTTGAAGGAGATCCTGCGCCGGGCGCTATAGTTCTGCGAAACGGGCCAGGCGGCCAAGCGCCGCCCGCTTGTCACTGAGACCCAGGCGGGACCGCTCCACGACCCGCCGCAGCACCCGGATACTGTGCTCAAACGTGGTACGGTCCACGGGGAAGGGTATTCCGTCTTTGCCGCCATGGGCGAAGGCGAACCGGGCCGGATCCCGGTAGCTCGCCGGGGTGCCGTAAATCAGTTCGGCGATAAGGCTGAGCGCCCGGATGCCCCGGGCGCCTACGCCGGGGGTCTCAAGCAGCCCGAGGAAGTCGGGCGGGGGGCGGAGGTAACTTTTTTCGAACACGGTCCGCAGACGGGCCGGGTTGAGGTCGGTCAGGAGCAGCCGGTGCCTGTCGGGCAGGTCGAGAACCCGCTCCTGAATTCGTTTCAGGTCTGCAACCAGCCGGTCCGGCTTTTCCTGTGCGAGCGCGGGCAGGCTCTTCCGGGCCGCCTCGCTTTCCCGGGCCACCAGGTTCAGGGTGAGTCCTTTCGCGTCGCAACAGACCGCCGTGTGCGGTTCCACCACGAAGTCCCGGCAGGCGCGGGAAAACCAGTGGTAGCGCCGGGCGCGCCCCGCAGCGGGGTTCATTCCCTGCTGGATCACCGTCCAGGCGCCGTGCACCGAGAAAATGAAGGTATGGTGGTAAAGGTCGTAGCCGTCCTGCAGGGCGGCCTGGTCCACCTTGGCGGTGAGCCTGGAGGCACGCACCAGTGCCTCCGGGTTTACGGCAAGCGCGTGGCGGTCGCCGAGCCGGAGGATTTCTTCCGGCGTCTTCAGCGCGGTTGCGCCCTTACCGCCGCAGACGAAAAGCCCCAGGTCGCGTTCGCGGCCGCGTACGGCTTCTTTCAACGCTCCGCAGACGGTGGTGGTGAGACCGGAAGAATGCCAGTCAAAGCCCAGGACGCAGCCCAGGGCCTGGAACCAGAACGGATCGCTCAGACGCAGGAGCACTTCCTCGGGCCCGGCCTCGATTATCAGCAGCTCTACCAGTACCCGCCCGAGTTCCACCATCTTTTCAAAGAGCCAGCGCGGGCACTTTCCGGAGTGCAGCGGCAGGTTGGCGATGCCGGTGCGCAAGCGGATTTCTCCTTTCTAAGGAATAATCTACTCCTTATTGCTGGAGGAGGCAATAACCAACCGCCTGGTTGTGCAGTAACGAAAAGCGTTCCCTCCTGTTTTTTCACAGGTAGTGGGCTGAAGGTGGCTCAAGTTGCGAACCGGAAGAGAAAATGGTATCCTGGGTTTGAATGATTTTCCGCCGGTTCTTCTTCGGAGGTGCGTGAGTTGTCCGTGACCGACCTCGCAGCGAAACTGGAAGGAATCTTTACCAATCACAGCGAAATCGTGGCTGCTTTCGTTTTCGGTTCGGTAGGCCGCGGATCCGCAGGGCCTTTGAGCGATGTTGATATCGCCGTGCTTTTGGACGAAGCCGTTCCGGTGGAGGAGTCCGGATACGGTTATTTGGCTGACTTAACGGCTGAGCTTATCCATGCCTTGCACCGGAACGATGTTGATCTTATCGTACTAAATACAGCCCCCCCCTTACTTAAGCATCAGGTGTTACGCAGGGGCAGGCTTTTGTTCTGCCGCTCCGGTAGTCATCTTGCGGAGTTTCGGCTGCGGGCGTTTAACGAGTACCAGGATTGGCTGCCATTTCTTGCGGTGCAAAGGCGGTATCTTTCTTCACGTTTGAAAACCGGCAAATTTGGCAAAAAAGGGCGGGTGGTTAGGCGTGGTTGACGAGCCGCTCGTTTACCGCCGTCTGGGAGAACTTGAGCGGTACCTGGCTGAACTGCGTAAACTTCAGGTTTATTCTGCGAATGATCTTGCTGGGGATATGACCAAAGCCTGGGCGGTTGCTCACGGTTTACAGTTGGCGATCCAGGCGGTTTTAGATATCGGCAATCATTTACTGGCTGAGCAAGGGTTTCAGGCCACTGATTATACAGATGTTATAGATAAATTAGGCGAGGCAGGAATCTTGCCTTCCGGTTTTGCCCGCAAGATTCGGGGTATGGCCGGGCTGCGTAACATAATTGTCCATGAGTATACTAGGGTTGATGTAGAAAAGCTCCATCGTTTCCTAAGGAATGAACTTGATGATTTCGCCGTGTTCGCCGGTTACGTAACGGAGTATTTGCAGGCTTTAGGCAGCGGCAGCGTATACTGACCTGCTGCGCGACT
>JASEJH010000198.1 GCA_030016455.1 Thermoanaerobacteraceae bacterium | reverse complement strand
CGGATGACTACGCACGATCTAATGACCGTTCCCAATGAGTGCCTGGACTTTGCTGTTTTAACCCCGCAAGAAAAGCGGCTGGTTGCCCTTGCGCGGGCGGCGGAACTAAAAAGCCGTATTGCCGATTATCTGGCGGTCCGCGACCACATCCCTTCCGGCTTCACCTGGGCCGAAAGAATTGACCATTGCCGGGAAAGGATTTTGAGGGTTCTTAGAGCTTCGCCTTCAGATTGGGAAGACTGGCACTGGCAGATGCGCAACCGGATTAATTCCACCGAAACGCTGGCGCAGGTCACCGGTTTGCCGCTCGCTACCCTGGCGGATGTTGATAAGGTAGCCAGGCGCTACCGCTGGGCCATCTCACCTTATTACGCCGCGCTCGTTGCGGCGGCGGGATCCGAGAGTCCGGTTTGGCGCCAGGCCGTGCCGTCACTGGAGGAACTGAAGGATTGCGGCGGCAGTCTTGACCCGATGTCCGAGGAACTGACTTCACCGGCTCCCGGGATCACGCGGCGCTATCCCGACCGCCTGATCATCAACGTTACCAACATGTGTCCGATGTACTGCCGGCACTGTCAGCGGCGGCGCAATATCGGGGAGGTTGACCGGCACCAGCCCCATTGGGTGCTGGAGGTTGCGCTGGACTATATCCGGTTCAATCCCGAGATCCGGGACGTACTGGTGACCGGGGGAGACGCCCTGCTCTTGTCGGACCACCAGCTCGACTGGTTGCTGGCGGAGCTACACCGGATTCCGCACGTTGAGATTAAGCGGTTGGGTACGCGGACGCCGGTGACGTTGCCGCAGCGCATTACCGAGGAGCTTTGTGCAGTGCTGGCTAAATACCCGCCGATTTACATCAATACCCAGTTCAACCACCCGCTTGAGGTAACCAGGGAGGCGGCGCGCGCCTGCGACCTCTTGATCCGGGCCGGGGTGGTTCTGGGCAACCAGTCTGTGCTTTTGCGCAACGTGAACAACGACCCGTTCGTGATGCGCCGCCTGAATCAGGAGTTGCTGAAGATCCGTGTTCGCCCTTACTACCTCTTCCAGGCCAAGAACGTGCAGGGAACCGGCCATTTTGTCACCCCGGTGGAGGAGGGGGTCCAGATCATGGAGCAACTGCGCGGTTACACCTCCGGTCTGGCCGTTCCGACGTACATCATCAATGCCCCCGGTGGGCTGGGCAAAACGCCGGTGACGCCGGCCTATGTCGTGGACCAAAAACCCGGCAAGGTTGTCCTGCGTACCTGGGAAAAACGCATAGTACATTACGTAACCAAGGTCGGAGCAGGGGAGAGAAAAACAAAATGATTCGGGCCCGCCGGCACTGTCACAAGTAAATTGGCGGTATGGGATCCTCGGAGACTTTCCATAAATGCTGGATTCGGCCGGGAGAAATTTATTATACTGAGGTTGGCAGTGTCATTTCGACGAAATCTCCCGGAATTTTCTTTGAGGCAAACATTAGGCAAGCGAGAGGGGTGTGGCCACACTTGGGCAGGCTGTTAATTGTCTCGAACAGGCTTCCGGTTACCGTTGTCAAGAGAAGAGACGGCTACCACTTCCTGCCAAGTATCGGGGGGCTGGCCACGGGCCTGAAGTCTGTTTCCGGGGCACAGGAAAGCATTTGGGTCGGGTGGCCCGGTGAGATCCAGGAAAAAGAAGCGTACAAAGAGATTAAGGAAAGGCTGCTGGCCGACTTCAACTGCTACCCGGTATTCCTTTCACCGCTGGAAGCAGAAAGGTACTACGGGGGATTCAGCAACAAGACGGTCTGGCCGCTTTTTCATTACTTTCCCGTATACACCGTTTATGACGATATATACTGGAAGGCGTACGAGCACGTGAACCAGATTTTTTGCAGCAAAGTCCTGGAAATGGCAAAACCGGGCGACGTCATCTGGGTTCACGACTACCATTTAATGCTTCTGCCCAGGCTTTTGCGGGAAAAGTTACCGGAGGCGGCGATCGGCTTTTTCCTTCACATACCCTTCCCTTCTTTCGAGTTGTTCCGGTTGTTGCCCTGGCGCCGGGAGATTCTGGAGGGTCTTTTGGGAGCCGACCTTATCGGTTTCCACACTTACGATTACGCACGGCATTTCTTGAGCAGCGTGCTCCGTTTGTTGGGCCACGACCACAAGCTCGGGGAAATCATTACAGGGAACCGCGTGGTCAAGGTGGACTGCTTTCCGATGGGGATTGATTACGACCGGTTTTCCAAGGCCAGCGACGCCGCCGAAGTGCAGAATGAAATCAGATCGCTGCGGCAGCAGTTGGGCAACACGCGGGTTATCCTGTCAATCGACCGGTTGGATTATACCAAGGGGATTCCCCAGCGCCTGGAAGCGTTTGACCTTTTCCTGAGGAAGTATCCGCAGTGGCACGAAAAAGTCACCCTGATTTTAGTGACGGCTCCTTCCCGGTCGAACCTGGACCAGTACCGTCTTCTGAAACGAGAGGTAGACGAGCTGGTGGGGCGGATCAACGGCCGGTACGGAACCGTGAGCTGGACGCCCATCCGGTACCTCAGCCGTTCCCTGTCGTTTTATCCGCTGGCGGCGATGTACTGTGTTTCCGATGCGGCGCTGATTACGCCCCTCCGGGACGGCATGAACCTCATTGCAAAGGAGTATATTGCCACCAAGAAGGACGGAAAAGGGGTGTTGATCATCAGTGAAATGGCCGGCGCGGCAAGCGAGTTGGCAGAAGCCCTGGTGATAAATCCGAACAACAAGGCCGAAATAGCGGAAGCGCTGAACGAGGCCCTTAAGATGCCCGAGGAAGAGCAGGTGGCGCGCAACCGGATGATGCAGAACAGGCTGAAACGCTGGAACGTCGCGGAGTGGGCCGAGAGATTCATCGAAAAACTGGTCGAAACCAGGAAACGCCACGAAGGGCTGTTAGTAAAGCGTTTGGACGCCCGGATGAAGGAAAAACTGGCCGCCGGCTTTCAAGGGAGCAGCCGCCGCCTGATTCTCCTTGACTACGACGGGACGCTTGTCCGGTTCTATAACCGGCCCCAGGATGCAAAACCCGGCGGAGAGGTGTTGACGCTGCTGGCGCGACTGGCCGCCGATCCCGGGAACGAGGTTGTGCTGATAAGCGGGCGGGACAAAAACACCCTGGAAAAATGGTTTGGCTCTTTGGACGTCGCGTTAATTGCGGAGCACGGATTGTGGGTGAAAGAGAGAGGTAAGGACTGGGAAATGATCGAACCGCTCACCAACGAGTGGAAGGAAGAAATCCGTCCGATCCTCGAGTTTTTTGCGGACCGGACCCCGGGCTCTTTCATTGAAGAAAAGGAGTTTGCGCTCGTCTTCCACTACCGGAAGGCGGAGCCGGAACTGGGTTCGCTGCGGGCGAGGGAACTGATGAATCACCTGGTTGAGCTCACCGCCAACCTGCACCTTCAAGTGCTGGAAGGCAGCAAGGTGATTGAGATCAAGAACAGCGGGATCAACAAGGGGAAGGCTGCCCTACGCTGGGTCGCGGGAGACAAGTGGGATTTCGTTCTGGCGGTAGGGGACGACTGGACGGATGAAGACATCTTTGCTGTTCTTCCCGAGACAGCTTATTCCATCAAGGTCGGCCTGGGCCCTTCACAGGCCCGGTTCAGCCTTCTGTCACACAAAGAGGTGCTGTCGCTTTTAAGCGAACTGGCGCCCCAGCCGGTCGAGACGTCTGCGCTTTAACTGCCCCGGGAAGTGTTGCAAAACTTCAATTTTTTGAGAGCAGGCTCTATCCGTTCGCGGGTGGCGTGCCTGCCTTGGCAGAAAGCCTGGAGACCGCGAAAAACGACCCGGCACTCAACTCAACGTGAAAGAGTACGGAATACTCTAACGCCTGTTTGCTTAAACGCAGGTTGTACTACAG
>JASEJH010000197.1 GCA_030016455.1 Thermoanaerobacteraceae bacterium | reverse complement strand
CGGTGAAATACGGTCGCCCAAAAGGCTTTCCGCGATGTAACCCAAAATGGTGATCACCGCCGCACCTACGAGCGCCCCCAGGAACCCGCCTTTGACCACGAAGCCTGGAGACACCCAGCTTACGATCATCAGGACGATAGCCGAAACTACAAACCTGACCAGTGCACCAATCCAGGTCTGGCGTTCCACTGTTTCACCTCCCTTGCCCATTTGACCATAGGATGACCAAAAAAGGCAAAGTTATGCGTAAAAGAATTACGATTTGTTTCAGGTTACTTCGGGCTTGCAATCGGCTGTCATACCGTGGTAAAATGGCAGCGTTAACACCATCTTGCGGGCCGGTCCACCGGCGCGACAGAACGGTGAGGAGGTGAAAAACTTGGCCAAAAAATCTTCGCTAAAGCGGCAGCAACAGATTGCCAAGCGCACCCTGCGCAACGCCAGCCTGCGGTCGGCATTGAGAACCACCATTAAGAAGTTCGAAAAAGCCCTGGCCGAAGGGGCGGCCGACGCGGAAGAGAAGCTGCGGTTGGCGCTGCGGGCGCTCGACAAGGCCTGGACCAAAGGCATCATTCACAAAAACACGGCCGCACGCAAGAAGTCCCGGTTGATGAAGAAATTCAACCAGAGCCGGCTGGCCGGTTAGGTAAGCCGGTACCGGACCAACCGTCCGGCTACGAGGGCAGAACCTTACGGCAGGAATTCGTTCGCGAATTCCTTTCTAATTTTTGGCATCAAATATTAGTTGAACCGCTGCAGGCCGGCAGAAAGACCGGCACTTATTTCGGAATCGTTTTCTTCAACCCTTGGAGCAAAAGCCGCCGCTCCAACCCGGCAAGGAATTCTTCGCGGCCGGTCTTGACCGCCGCGTCGAGCTCGAGCAGGCTCCGGAAAAGCTCTTCCACCTCGGTGCGGGGAAAGCGCCGCGCCTGGGCCGTTACTTTTTTCGCCACAAAGGGGTGGACGCCGAGTTCCCGCGCCAGGGCCTCGCTCCGGCCGCCCGCGGAAAGAAAGTCCTGCGCCAGGATAATCAGGCGCAGCTGCCGGGCGAGAAGGGCCAGCACCACCCCGGCCGGCTCGGTTTCAAGAAGGGCACGGATCTTAGCCAGAGCCGCGGGATAGCGCCGCTCTCCAAACGCGTCCACCGCCGCGAAAACCGTCTCTTCGCCAGTAGGTGTCAGTACCGCGGCCACATCGGCGGCGGTGATTGCCGGATTGTCGCCCGTGTACGCAAGCACCTTCTCCAGCTCATTATGCAGAACCGTCAGCTCCCGTCCTGCCGCAAGCAACGCGTCGGCCGCCCCCGGCTCGAAAACTTTTCCCGCCTGACGCGCCCTTTTTTGGAACCACTTCTTCAGGTCTTCAGGCGCCAGGTGGGTGAACTCCACCGTTCGCCCGTGCGCCTGCACCAGTTTATAGACCTCCCGGCGCTTGTCCACCGCGGCGGCAGTGCAGAAGATCAGACAAGTGGCGGCGCTCGGCCGGCGCAGGTAGGCGATCAGGGCAGGGTCCTCCTTCTGCCGGCCGGAAGTGAAATAAGGCGCGTTCTTCACCACCACCAGCCGGCGGGAAGAGAAAAGCGGAAGGGTGTCGGCGATTTCGACCACCTCCCGCGGGGATGCCTCCTCCCCGTCGAGCGTGGCGTAATTAAGGGCATCCTCCCCCACCAGCGCTTCCCGGAAACGACGCACCGCCTCCCGCTGCAGGTAAACCTCCGGCCCGTAAAAGAGATAAACCGGCGCGATCTCACCTTTTTCCAATTCCGCCAGCAAATCCAAAAAGTAGCGCATTATCCTTCTCCCATCTGGCGCGCCACTGCCGCCACCTTGCCCTGGATTGAAAGCTCCTTGTCCCGCCGCTCGTCAATCTTAATTGTGGTCACCACCCGCTTGACCCCGGCGTCAAAGGGCACCGCGTGCATCCGCCGCGCCGCCGCCAGCACCGCGTCGAGCTCCCCTTCGACGATCGTTCCCATCGCCGTCACCTCATACTTGAGCCCGCTCTCCTGCAGCACCCTTATACAGTCCGCCACGTAACGGCTCACGCTCGCCGAGCCGGTCCCCAGCGGCACCACGGAGATTTCTGCGACTACCATTGTCGCGCCACCTCCCTTATCGCCCATTATCACACCGCCCCACCCTGCCGGCCTACCGGCGGAAAGAGAAACTCCAAAGCCCCAGCCTTCTAAATCCCGTCGAAGAGCGCCAGCACCAGCGCCCGCGCCTTTTCCGCAAACTCCTCGGGAACGTACAAATCGGCGCCCTGCGGCAGAATCGTTCCCGTGGACCCAAAAACGCCCGCGTCCGGAGACTTCACCACCGATGGAATGCCTTCGCGCTCGAGCAGTTGCTGCGCCTGCTCCGCAAAAATCCTGCCCGGGAAATTCTTCACCTTCACCAGCGACATACCAGTTATTCCTCGAAAAACGGAAGGGCTTTCAGAGTGATTGTAAGCGCAAAATTAGAGGAAAATCAAGGCCGCAATAAAAACCGGGGCCAAACGCAGCTAAACAGTCTCCCGCCACTTTACATCCATGGGACTAAGTTTGCTTAGTCCGGAGTTTTCTCGAGTTCCGATACCACTTTGGGGTTACTAAACGTACTCCTTAAAGATTAGAAAAATACCCCCTCGGGGGAACAGACAAATGAGCTTCGCCGGGTTAAGGTAGGGCTGAGCTCTGGAAGGTGGTGGGTATCGGGGAGGAGGTGAAATCCGGTACGTTTTATCAGTTGCGATGAAGTTGGGGCGTGTCAAAAGTATCCAGTATCGAATAGGAATATCAGAGACATGAAATTAAAGCCTTAAGAAGGGAGGACAATGCCGATGCGAAAAAGAATCTCCTGCATAATGGCCGCAGTACTGCTTGTACTGATTCCTGTGAGCGCGGCTTTCGCAGCTTATGCCTACGACTATGGGCGCACCAGTGACCTTCGGTACGCTGACGAGTGCGTAGGTTATGCCAGCGACGCTTGGATTGAACTTGGTTTTACTTACCAGGATTACTTAGGGTCGAGTTTTACAAGGAGTACGTTTTTAGCTAATTGCCCGTATGGTAACGCTGTCTACGCTTATACCAAGGGCAGTACCACCGATATATCTGATAATGGCAGTGGAGTTATTACCACTTCGGATGTATCCAATTCTCGGAGTAGTGATTGGAAGCGACTTGTTTTCCTTGATGCTTGCAATACTGCAACCAGTTCCGGCTGGGCTGCCGCCTGGGGTATTCGAACCGGCGATGGAGACTTACACACCTTCATAGGCTGGGTGGGTCTTGCCTATGACAGTCCCTTATATGCCGATTTTACATATTGTTTCTTCAAAAATATGTCGTATTACGGCTATACAATTCGTAGGTCCCTGGAATTAGCTAAGGCTGTCACAGGCGTCAGCAACTACGGGTATTACGGAAACCCTGATTGGGCTTACTAAGGTACTTCATTTCATAACCGGAGGTGGAATTTAATGAGTTTAAGGAAAATTCTAAGCATACTCCTTTTATTGGGAGTTATCGCCGGGTTAACGGTAACGGCCTGGGCGTGGGCTCGTAATAAAGGTTTCGGTTCTATTCCTTCCCCGCAAGAAGCGCTGAAAATTGACAAGGATACAGCGAGCCGTATTGCTGACGAGGTGCTTCAAAAAGTAAATCCTATGTGCCGCATTACTGAAATGGAGTTGGTTGAAGAGAGGCCGCACTCTAAAAAACTTGTCTGGCAAGCGAGATGGGGCCCGAGCGGCACAGATGGACAAATATGGATTGACGTGCTGGATGGGAAAGTAAAGTTTTTCTGCGACCTAAAAAAGGCCGAAAATGCAACTGCGTCTCGGAAACCGCCACTTCCCCAAGAAGCCGCTTTGGCCGAGGCTTTAAAAAGAGCG
>JASEJH010000196.1 GCA_030016455.1 Thermoanaerobacteraceae bacterium | reverse complement strand
GACAGCGAGTTTAATAACTGCTACTGGTTTGACTGTTATCGGACTATTACTGCTTACCATCAAGCTGAGAAGCTGAGTCCAGCGTAAAGAAAGGCAGCGACGTTTACAAATAAGCAATTCAGCGAATGAGCGTCTTTTTGGCGTGTCTGTTGGAGGTAGGCCATGCAACTGTTTCCTTTTCAGCAGCGTACTTTTGAGGCTCTGGCCCAAGGCCGCAATGTGATCCTGCAAGCGCCCAGATATAAATTTGTAAATTTGTACAGTAAGGGGACGAACTCGGTATAAACTCTCACGAGCGGCTGCATATCGAGGTATGGCAGGAGGTGGACCCGGAAGAGTTGGCCCTTGCGGCTTCCGGGGAGCCCGTTGCCGTGGTGAAACCGGCGGGGTTCCCCTCGCCGCGGGCGGCGGACTGAATCCCGGGGATTCCATGCACCGTGAGTCCCGGAAAATAACCGGCAGGAAGCTACTGCACACGGCCGGCCGTTGCTTCGGTTACGCCGTGGCCGGCGCTGCCGGGCTGGCCCTGGCGTCGCCCGGCCTCCTGCTCCTGTTCGTTTTCCTGGCGCTGCTTGCCGTTGTCGGCACCGTATTCCTCGGCTGCGCCCTAGGCCTGGCGGCCATGACGGCTATGGTTCTGCATGCGTTAATCGGCCTGCCGTTCTGGTTTTGGATGATCTTTACCGTGCCAGGTGCCCTGCTCCTTTGCGGCGGGCTGCTGGCCTCCGCCTGGGGTGACGGCGGGAATGATGATACCGGTGCTGCCCGGCCCCGTGGCGGCTGTACGCCCCTGACCTGGCTCCTTGCCGCCCTCCTTTTTGCCGACTGGTGGGGTGAGCGCACGAACGGTTAAGCTGATGGGGGGCCGGTATGCTGGGCATTCCTGAAGAAATCGTCCGGTCGCGTTCAAGCAGGGGGGGATGGCCCGCCGCCGTAGCCGTTCCGGCACCTTAGGCCCCCCGGGCTACCTGGGCGCCCCGCTGGCGGCCGTGCTCGCTTACCGGTGCGCGAGAGGCGAAGCCTTCGCCGCGCGGGTGATACCAGTTCCGGGGCCGGACTACGACCCGAACGAGCGACTGTATAAGGATTCTTTCAGCGGAGAGGAGGTGGCGACATGCTCTTTTACACCGGCCATCCGTTGTACGACGTCGGGGTGGCCACGGTTACAGCATTCGTAAGGAAAAGAGACCCCGCTATGCTTACTCCAGCCGACCTCGAGGCGGTGGCGGATTTCATCGAGCGGGAATATCAGCGGGAGCCGCTCAAATCCTTTCTGGGCGTTGCCTTTACAACCAACGCCTGGTTCAACCAGCCGGCTTTTGCCAATCAGCCTCAAAAACGGAAAGATTACGCTCGAAGACTCCTGAGGTCCCTCGACGAGGGATCGTCCGAGGAGCGCTGCGTTTTTACGGGTGAACCTGCGACGGCGGTTGCCTTTTCAGACAAGCTTCCGCCCGGACGTGCTTTCCGACAACATGTCCCGCTTCTGACCGGCGAGGACGTCATTAACTTTTATCCGTGGGGCGATGCCGGATTACCGGTTGCCGCAAAGGCGATACTGTGTCTCCAGGCTTTCCCGCTCGGTTGTGCAAAGTGTGGAGGCAGGTTACTGGCAGTGCATTCGGACAATCCCGACCTCATTTACGATTTTGCCAGGGCCTTTCTGGAGTACAACCGCCGAGCGTTGGACCTCGCCCAGAAAGCCGGGCGCACAAAGATGCCCGAAGCCAGATCTTCCGCAAGGACGCTGCTCATTGAGACCCTGCTGGAAATCGAGCGGCGGCGATGGGAGGAAGCTCAGGACCGGCGTCCGTCCTCCGTAACGGCCTATCTCCTGACCAACAGCGGTCAATCCAACCCGCTCGACGAGCGGAATCTGCCCCTGGAGATATATTATCTGCCGCTTGAGATAACGGGTTTTCTCTTTTTCCTGGTAAGCGATGCCTACCGGAGCGAATGGAACGCGATCACCGAACGGGCATGGCAAATGGTGCTTCCGGCAAAGAGAAAGAAGAAGGGAACGGACGAACTGGATGGTAACCGCCCGCGGCGGAATTTTTTGTACGAGGACCTGTTTAACCTGCCCGATAATGTTAGGAAGTTTGTCCGGCGCTATTTGCTGCGGATACCGGTGCGCAACCAGCGGGAAGACGATCCGCGGCGGCTGTACTCATTAAGGGATGAGGCCAGCCTCGTTTCCTGGAAGCTGACAGAACTTTTACTGAGGGAGGTGATAGGCGTGGATAAGGAGCGCATTGAGCAGATTCGGGATTTGGGAGACCGTCTTGCGGCCTACGTGAGCAAGGAAAACGACCGGCGGTTTTTCACTGCATTTTTCAGTGAGCGGAACTACGACCTTTTCCGCAACGCCCTGATCAAGGCCAATCTTGCCCATGTGAAACGCGGCAATCCGCCGCTCATTACCTTGGAACCGTACATTCAGGTTTTTGAGGAAGGAAACGAGGTCGCGGGGCCCGATTGGCGTCTGGCACGCGACCTCGTACTTATCCGGATGATTGAGCAGCTTTACAACCTCGGCTGGTTGGGCAGGAACATAGATGTTCTGCCGGAAACCGCAGAGAGCACCGAAGAAAAATGAGGAGGGATTTTAATGGCTTTTGTCACCGGGCTTTTCTTGGTTGATGCCCCCGCGTCGGCTTTGAACAATCTTGGCAATATTCCCGGCGAACGGTATGACAACAGTGTGGGTGTAAAAGTAATTCGCACCAGGGAAGGCATTTATCCTTACGTCTCGGCACAGGCTTTCCGGTACTGGCTGCGGACGACATTGGAAAAATCCGGTCTCGGCTGGGTAACAGCCCCGGTTTACCGTGAGGAAAAAATCGCTTACACCGACGCGAATCCTATCCGGTGGTGGGACGATGACCTCTTCGGGTACATGCGCGCCCCGTCCAAACGGGAGTCGGCAAGGGCGAAACGCGAGGCGGACGAGTCGCGCGCAGGCGAAACAGAGACGGTCGACACCGTTACCAGGGCGGCGCCCTTCAGGGTTAGTACGCTGGTTTCTCTCGCGCCCGTAACGCCCACGAGCGACTTTGGTGTGATGTCTCGGCAGGAAGGCGACCCGGTGCCGCACGAACACCAGTTCTACCGGGCGACGCTTAAGGGTCTTTTTTCTCTAGATTTAAAGGCCAGCGGTACTTTCTGGTACCGGCAGAAGACTGGCTTCCGGAATCTCGATGACGTCCGGATTGAAGAAGCCAAAAGGGCCGGACTGATTCACCTGGAAGGTGAAAAGGCCTACCGGCTGCCACTTGACCAGCGCATTCAACGGGTGGCGACCCTGTTTGAGGGAATGGCCATCCTTGACGGGGGCGCTAAACAAACCCTTCACTACACCGATGTGGCTCCGCCCCTTGTTATTATGGCCGTTACTAAGGGAGGCAACCATATTTTTCATTACGTCGTGGGAGCAACCGCCAGGGGCCTGCCAGAGCTGGAACTTGAGGCCCTGAAAGAAGCGCTTTCCGTGTTCCGTGAGGAAATTCTTTCGGATGTCTATGTGGGCTGGGTGCGCGGCTACCTCGACGAAGAGCGGGCGAAGCTTGAGGATTTTGCCGCCACATCGGAAGGGCAACGGGTGAAAATCGGTCATCCACGGGAGGCCTTCAAGGCGCTGATTGAAGCGCTGAAGAACCCGACGAACGCTGCTTCCTGGATGGAGTAGGGGGAACAGCTGATGGAGGTGCTGAAGATTATGGCTGAGGGGATTACCACCTCGTTCCGTTACCCTCACTTCATGCAGGGCGTACAGCCGACGTTTGAAATGCCGCCCCCGGCCACAATTTACGGACATATATGCAGCGCCCTGGGAGAATGGGTTACTCCGGAGGGAGTGCAATTTGCTTACCACTTTACCTACCAGGCGAGGTTT
>JASEJH010000195.1 GCA_030016455.1 Thermoanaerobacteraceae bacterium | reverse complement strand
TAAAGTTCAGGCAGAACGTCTCCTTTCGCATGACCAGGATTTCGTCCGCCGGTGTTTTCCATCCTTGGTTTGCCTGCCCTGAAAATAGAACCGGACGGTATAAAAGCCCGCCTCGCTTACGCCCGTGCCCTGGCTGCCACAACCAATGAAAGCATGGACACCGCTGCCAAATCTTAATCATAAACGACCTTGATCACTGCAATCTTACTGGGCTATTATTAATATAGTTATTAAATTACTCTTTGAAAGGTGTGTCAAGATGTACATTATTAGTATTACGGAACTCCGACAGGACGCCAGTAAGGTAATTAAGTTAGCGGCCTCTTCCAAGGAACCGGTCCTGATCGTGCAACGTTCCAATCCTGTGGCCTACTTGATTGATGCAGAAACCTTTGAAAGAATGAAGCGCCAATCAGAGGAGCCGTTTACCACCACCAAAAAAGCCTTGGCCGAGCTCGCCCGGCTGCGCAGCCAAATGGCTGTCAGAGGAAGACAGCCTGATTCGGTAACGTTTCTTCGGGAATTGCGGGAGGGTTACCTTCGTTGAGCAGACACGTCTGTCTCGATGCCAGCGTACTGGTAAAACTCATAACATATGAAGAGGGTAGTGAAACCGCCGCTGCCCTTATGGAAGAAATCGTCCAGAATCAACAACTGGTCGTGTTACCTGCCTTTGCCTGGGCCGAGGTGGGGTCCGTGCTGCGCCAAAAGGCAAAGCGGGGCTTGCTATCGGCCGAAGAAGCAGAAGCGGCGTGGAACGGCTTCTGCTCGCTGAAAGTGCTCCACTACCTGCCGGATAGTGAACTCGCCCAAGCGGCGTGGCAACTGGCGGTGGCGGAAGAGTTGCCAACCCTGTATGATGCCGCCTACCTTGCCGTGGCGGAACGGTCGCAAAACGAAGGTATGCCCTGCCTCTTTTGGACCGCGGATAAGCAATTGGCCGGAGGATTGGGAGCAAAGAAGAACTACATCAGGTACCTTGGAGATTATACAGCGGCTTCAACCTGAGCTTACAAAGCACGGGGTATAATCCGATGGGTTCGCTTAAAGTTAAATCCCTCGCCCAAAGAGATGAGCGCCGCCAGGCTCTCGAGGAGGCTCGCCGGTTACGAAAGGAACTTGGTTCGCTCACGCCCGCTGCAGCAGAATTGGAGACCATTCGCCTCTTTGGCGGCAAACCCATTATCCGCGGTATGCGGAGCAAGGTGGAAAACATCCTGGCCCTTCTGGATGCCGGTGGGCCCCGATAAACCGGTATTACTGCCCATCGCGAGGCATCATCTCATCCTTCGCAGTGCCGCTATTAGCGGCATGGGTGACTCCCTCGTACGCTTTAACCCCGAATGAGGATGCCACTTTTAAAACTATGCCACGCCCGGTACGGGTAGGATACGCAGTTTTCTCCCGGAAACGACTTGGCACTTGACAGAGATAGCTGGATGTGTAATGATGAATATGTAACTGCTTGAAAGGAGCGGTTGAAATGCGTCGAATGCAAGTTGTGCTTGAAGAATGGCAGTACGAGGTTCTGCGGGCAGCCGCCCAACGAGAGGGAAAGTCGGTATCCGCTGTCTTACGGCAGATAATCACCAGCCAGATTAGAAAAACATCTAACCAAGACCCCCTGTTGGAAGTTGCCGGGATAGCCCAAGCGCCGCCAGAAAAAGACCTGTGTAGTGAAACGATTGACGAACGTCTCTACAAGGCATGAGCAAAATGCGGCAGATATTCGTAGATACCAGCTTTTGGTACGCCCACGCCTTTGCCGGTGACGCCCATCACCAGGAGGCCGCGGCTTTTCTCAGCCATACACCTGCTCCACTTGTAACTTCTAACTTCGTTTTCGACGAATTGATGACTATCCTGCGCTATGATTTTGGCCACCAAGTAGCCGTTAAATACGGTAAACACCTCCGGGAGAGCAAGATTTGCACCCTGATACGCCTGAGCGCCGAGGACGAGAAAACAGCTTGGGCGCTTTTTGTTAAGTACAGTGATCAGAATTTCAGTTTTACCGACTGCACCAGCTTTGCTCTTATGCGCCGTCTGGGGATTAAGGAGGCAGCCGCTTTTGACGGTCATTTTGATGCCGCCGGTTTCACCCGTTTACCCGCGGTACCGCTAAGAAAAAAGCCGCCAAACTAGAGCCGGCAGGCAACTAAAACCGCGTACTATCTTTCGGCGGCAATCTGTTACACGCGGCACGCAAATTAGGAAAGTCAGGTAACCACAGGTAACAATTTGCCGCCCACCCCGCTTCGTGGTATAATCTCACCAGAAAATACCGCCCTGGCGAAGAGAGGATTTCTATGAGCATAACGAAAGAAGAAATTGCGGCCGGCGGGCTGACTTACGAGGAGTACCTGCTCATCCCCGACGACGGGCGCCGGCACGAGCTGATCGGGGGGATACAGGGGCTTTTTGTCAAGCCCCTTTCCCGTCGTCTTCGAACAGACGCACTTCTATTATAAATACCTGACCACCAGATCCCCCACCTCGCTGGTCGAGTAGCCCATCTGCCCCGCCGCCAGGCTTTTCAGGTGCTTCGCGCAGACCTCTTTGACGGCGCTCTCGACCCGCTGGGCCGCCTGCTCCTCGCCGAGCTGTTCCAGCATCATTGCCCCGGCGCAGATGGCCGCCAGCGGGTTGATGACGTTTTTCCCGGTGTACTTCGGCGCCGAGCCGCCGATCGGCTCGAACATCGAGACTCCCTCCGGGTTGATGTTGCCGCCGGCGGCGATGCCCATCCCGCCCTGGATGATTGCCCCCAGGTCGGTGATGATGTCCCCGAACATGTTGTCGGTGACGATGACGTCGAACCACTCGGGGTTCTTCACCATCCACATGCAGATGGCGTCCACGTGGGCATAGTCCCGCTGGACGTCCGGGTAGCCTTCGCCCACCTGGTGAAAGACCCGCTCCCAGAGGTCGAAGGCGTAGGTGAGGACGTTGGTCTTGCCGCAGAGGGTGACTTTCTTCTTCCGGTTGCGCTTCCGGCAGTATTCAAAGGCGAAACGGACGCAGCGCTCCACGCCTTTGTAGGTGTTGATCGAGGTCTGGACCGCCACCTCGTCTTTCGTCCCGCGCTTTAAAAACCCGCCGGCGCCGCAGTACAGCCCCTCGGTATTCTCGCGCACCACGATGAAATCAATATCCTCCGGTCCCTTATCCTTAAGCGGCGTCGCCACGCCGGGATAGAGCTTGACCGGGCGCAGGTTGACGTACTGGTCGAGCTCGAAGCGCAGGCGCAAAAGGATTCCCTTTTCCAGGATTCCCGGCTTGACGTCGGGATGGCCGATGGCGCCAAGGTAGATGGCGTCAAACCGCCTGAGTTCCTCCAGGGCGCTGTCGGGCAGAACCTCTCCCGTTCGGAGGTACCGCTCGCCGCCGAAGTCGTAGGTGACCGTCTCCAGCCGGAAGCCTTCCTTTTCGGCCGCCGCGGTCAGGACCTTCAGTCCCTCCCGCACCTGCTCGGGACCCGTGCCGTCACCCGGAATTACCGCGATTTTGTACGTTTTACCCATAAATGTCTCGTTACCTCCCGCATCCTGTTTCTGGCACCGGCTGAAATTGTACCTTTTTCCGGCACCGGTGTCAAGCAGAACCGCCGTCCGTCCCGGGCGCAATGCTCCCGAGGGTCCGCCGCAACTCGGCAATCCGCCTCCGGACCGTGTTCGGCGCCGGGCCGCCTGTGAGCCGCCGCGCCGCCAGCGCCCTCTCAAGCGCCACCGCCTCGAAAACGTCGGCATCAACCACCGCGGCGAACCGCCGGTACTCTTCCAGGGAAAGGGTTTCCAGGTTTTTCTCCTGCTCCAGACAGTAGAGCACGATCCGGCCGACGATTTCGTGGGCCTCCCGGAAAGGCAGCCCCTTCCGCACCAGGTATTCCGCCAGGTCGGTGGCCGTTAAAAAACCCTCCCGGGCAGCCAGCGCCATCTGCTCGCGGTTCACCCGGAGGGTTTGCAGCATCGGAATAAAGACCTCCA
>JASEJH010000194.1 GCA_030016455.1 Thermoanaerobacteraceae bacterium | reverse complement strand
CCGCCCGTTCGAGCGCGGCCCCTAAGCCCCGGTAAAAAACAAAGCGCGCGCCCGATACCTTGCCTGCCCGCTCAAAATCAAGTATATCCGTCAGCCTGCCGATTTCCCAGTGCGGCCGCGGGCTGAAAGGAAAGTCCCTCGGCGCACCCCACCGGCTGACCTCTACGTTCTCCCCAGCATCCCGTCCGAACGGCACCGAAGGGTGCGGGATGTTGGGGATGTCGAGCAGCTTTTCCTGGATCTCGGCCCCCCGTTCCCGAACCGCCGCTTCCAGTTCCTTGATCCGGCTGCCGAGATCCCGCATCTCCGCCACCAGGTCCGCTGCTTCCCGCCCGGCCTTTTTCAGCCTGCCGATCTCCTCCGAGACCATGTTGCGCCGGTTTTTCAACTGCTCGAGCACCACGAGCTTTTCCCGCCAAGCGGCATCCGCCTGCAGGATTTCCTCCACCAGCTGTTCTTCGTATCCACGCTTGCGCAGCGCCTCCCGGACGACCTCCGGGTTGCGCCGGACGAACTTGAGATCGAGCATCCTTTTTCCTCACAAGAAAAAGAGTTCTGTAGGCCAGAATGCAGAATTCCGTAGCCAAAACCCAAAAGTCAGCAGCCGGGCTTCAGAATAAAAGGATCTCCTGACCCTGGCCCCGTCCCCATTCCGACATCCGACGTCTGATGACCGACGACGGATTACAGGCTGACCATCTTGACCCCCATGATCCCGTCCACCTTGGCGATCTCCGCCAGGGTCTCTTCGGGCACCGGGCTGTCCACGGCCAGCAGCATAATGGCCGGCCCACCGATCACCTTCCGCCCCACCTGCATCGCCGCGATGTTGATGTCGTGCGCCCCGATGAGGGTGCCGACGCGCCCAATGATTCGCGGCCGGTCCATGTGGGGAACGAAAAGCATGTGCCCCTCCGGAACGGCATCCACCCGGTAGCCGTCTATCTCGACCACGCGGGGTTCCTTCCCCCGCAAGATGGTGCCCGAAAGTGTGTGTTCGCCCTCGGGCGCCACCACCCGCACAGAGACCAGGCTGACGTAGTCCTCTTCCTGCTCCTGCCGGGTCTCGGTTACCCGGATCCCCCGCCTTTTCGCCACCTCGTCGGCGTTCACGAAGTTGACCGCCTCCTGCAAAGCCACGCCGAGGACGCCCTTCAGGACGGCGGTGGTGAGCAGCCCGACCTCGTGGCGCGCAATCTCTCCCGTAAACTTGGTTTCCACGAGGTTAATCCTACCGCTGACCAACTGGGCGGCAAACCGGCCGAGCTTCTCCGCCAGGCCTACGAACGGCCCAATCTCCGCCAGCACCTCCGGCCGCACGAAGGGAACGTTGACCGCGTTCCGCACGAAGCCGCCCCGGAGCGCCACCAGGACCTCTTCGGCGATCACCGTTGCCACGCCTAACTGCGCTTCGAGCGTGGAAGCGCCCAGGTGCGGCGTCACCACCACGTTCGGGAGGGAGAAAAGGAGGCTATCGGTAAGCGGCTCCTTTTCGAAAACATCCAGCGCGGCGCCTGCAACCTTCCCTTCTTTTAGAGCTGCATACAGCGCCTCTTCGTCCACAATGCCGCCGCGGGCACAGTTGATTATCCGGACGCCCGGTTTCATCTTTGCGAACGCCGCAGCGTCCAGCAGGTGGTGGGTCTCCTTGCTCAACGGGATGTGGATCGTGATGAAGTCCGCTTCCCGGAACAGCGTGTCCAAATCCACCAGGCGCGCGCCGAGTTCAACCGCCCGTTCCTCGGGGATGTAAGGGTCATAGGCCAGGATCTCCATTTCCATCGCCCGGGCCCGTTTGGCCACCTCGGAGCCGATGCGCCCCAGCCCGATGACCCCGAGCACCTTGTGGCGCAGCTCTACCCCGACAAAGGCCTTTTTATCCCACTTCCCCGCCTTGGTCCGGGCGTTCGCCTCCGGGATGTTCCGGGCGAGAGCCAGCATCAGCCCCATCGCGTGCTCCGCGGCTGCAATCGTATTGCCGCCGGGGGCGTTCGCCACAATTATGCCCCGCGCCGTCGCCTCCCGCACGTCAATATTATCCACCCCAACGCCGGCGCGCCCGATGATCTTGAGCCTCTTGGCCCGCTCCAGGACCGCCGCCGTCACTTTGGTCGCGCTCCGGACGATCAGGGCATCGTATTCGGGAATGATCGCCAGCAGCTCTTCCTGGGAAAGCGTCGGCCTCAGGTCCAGCGTGACGTCTGGCGCCTGCTCCAAAACCCGCAGCCCGTCCCGGGCCACTCCGTCGGTTGCCAGCACCTTATACATCTGCGTTCCCTCCTGCAAGCACGGCCTGCGCCGCCGCCACGCCGGCGCCAAAGGTGACCGGGAAACCGGTCTGGTACAGCCCCATTTCCAGCGCCGCAATCGCTCCTAAAACATCTACCGCATCAACGTATCCCATGTGGGCAATCCGAAAGATCCGGCCCTTTAACTGGGCCTGCCCGCCGGCAAGCAGCACGCCGTATTCCCTCAAAATGCGCCGGCGCAGGTCATCAGCGTCCAGCCCCTCCGGCGCCCAGGCCCCGGTAACCACCGGCGAGGCACACGTTTCCGGCGCCAGGAGCTTGAGGCCCAGCGCCTTTAAGGCCTCCCGTACCGCCCGGGAATAGGTTCTATGCCTCCGGTAAACCTTCTCCAAGCCCTCGGACAGAATCATCTCCAGCGCCACGTCCAGGCCCGCGAAAAGCGAAACCGCCGGGGTGTAAGGCGTGTTGTACTTGGCGAGCGACTTCTTCGCCGCCGGCAGGCTGAAGTAATACCGGGGCGCCCGCGCGTCCTTTGCCGCCTCCCAAGCCCGCGGGCTCACGCTGATCATCGCCAGCCCCGGCGGAACCATCAGCGCCTTCTGGGATGCGGTGACCAGGACATCCACCCCCCAGGCGTCCGCCTGGATCTCCATGCCGCCCAGGCTGGACACGGCGTCCACCAACAAAAGCACCTCGTAACGGCGCGTCAGTTCCCCGATGGCCCTGATGTCGTTGGCCACCGTGGTCGAGGTTTCGTTATGGGTGGCCAGAACCGCCTTGTACGGTCCTCTTTTCAGCCGGTCTTCAACTACCCCCGGATCCACTGGATTTCCCCAACCGAATTCCAGCGCCTCCACCTCTGCCCCGTAAACCTGGGCCAGTTCGGCGAAGCGTTCCCCGAACTTACCGGTTACCAGCGCCAGCACCCGGTCTCCCGGGTTGATGGTGTTGGCCACCGCCGCCTCCATGCCGCCGGTGCCCGAGGAGGTAAGAATGTACACCTCGTGCTCCGTGCCAAAGACCTGCTGGAGCTTCTTTTCGAGCCGCGCATGCAGTGCAGCAAACTCCTGTGTCCGGTGACCAATCAGCGGTTGGGCCATCGCCGCGGTAACCGCCGGCGGCACCGGTGTAGGCCCGGGAATCATCAAACGGATTTTCTGCGCCATCTTCTCCATCTTCCTCCAGAAAACAAAAAAGATTTTCGACCCTCTTGAATTTTTTACATTTGCCGGAAACCCGCGCCCGGTGCTCCGGTTCCCGCCGGACCTTCACTGCAGCCTAATCTTTACAGCCGGCAACCACCGTCAAAAAGTACCGGTGCAGCCGCAAATCCCCTGTGAGCTCCGGATGAAAGGCCGCCGCCAGATTCTTTCCCTGACGCACCAGCACCGCCTTATCCTCCAACCAGCAGAGCACTTCTACCTCCGGCCCCACCCGGGTAACGTACGGTGCCCGGATGAATACCCCCCGGAAAGGCTGCTCCCCAAGGACCGGGATCAGCAAATCCGCTTCGAAACTCTCCACCTGGCGCCCGAAGGCGTTGCGCCTGACCGTGACATCCATGAGGCCGAGCCGGAGCTGCGCAGAGTCTTCGATTTCCCGTGCCAGAAGCACCATCCCGGCACAGGTACCGAAAAGCGGCATTCCCTGCTGCGCCCGTTCGAGAAGCGGGCCCATCAACCCGAACTACCCCAGCAGGCGCCCGATCGTAGTGCTTTCGCCGCCGGGGATTATTAA
>JASEJH010000193.1:1129-3992 GCA_030016455.1 Thermoanaerobacteraceae bacterium | reverse complement strand
GATAATGACTAATACGGCCCGTTCCGGATTGCACTTTATAAAGAGAAAATGGCGGGCGAAGCCGCCATTTGACTCCACCCGCCACCCAATGGTATTAGTCAACGATGTTGATGACCGGCTTCTTAAATATCTGCCAACCGTTGTCCTTATCCCACTTCAGGTTGACGAAGCACTTCCAGTTGGC
Source organism: Thermoanaerobacteraceae bacterium (assembly GCA_030016455.1). Classification (GTDB taxonomy): domain Bacteria; phylum Bacillota; class Desulfotomaculia; order Desulfotomaculales; family Ammonificaceae; genus Yes71-27. Next base: position 3,808 of record JASEJH010000193.1, on the reverse strand, counting down.
CTCGTCCATGGTCGGGGTGTCGGTGCGGAAATAGTACCCCGGCCACCGGGTCTCCTCGCGGAAGAGGATCGTCCGGACGTGGGCCTCGGCCTGCCAGGTCCGCTGCTGGTTCTCGAATACCCGCATCAGCTCGTGGAGGTTCCGGGCGATCATCTTTTCGCCGTCCTCCTTGAGCCACTCAAGAAGCTTCAACGCGATCTCAAGCTTGACCTTGTTGGTGGAGTAGGCGCAGCTCCAGCCGCCGGCGTACTCATCCATGATCTTCTGCAGCCGGAAGAGGTACTGCCGCGGAACGATGTAGTTCGGGTTGACCTCGTCGGTGGTGCCGTAATCCTTGTACTGCTCGTAGATCTCAAACGGTTTCCTGATCCGGGCCTTGAACTCTTCGACCTGCGCCGGGTCAACGTTCGGCTGGGTGTTGTTCTCCAGGACGAATTTAACCATGGCCTTACCGGCGATCCGGCCTTCGGTGAAGGAACCGGAGGAGAACTTGTGCGGGGAGGCGCCGCAGGCGTCACCCGCAACGAAGAGGCCCTTCACCGTGGTCATGCGGTTATAGCCCCAGTGGTATTCGGGAGGCGCGATGTCGGCGGGGCCGCTGGCCCAGGTGCCGGACGCGCCGGAGTGGGAGCCGATGAAGTACGGCTCGGCGCCGGTGATTTCGGAAGGCTCCTTCTCCGGACGGATGTTCATCGCGGCCCACAGGTTGGCTTGACCGATGGTCATGTCGAGGAAGTCCTCCCAGGCTTCGCTCTCGAGTTCCTTCATTTTCTTCTTGAAGGCCTTCTCGTCGTCCTTGTAAGCCTCAGCCAGCGCGGCGATCGCCCGCTCCGTTCTCATGAGCAGCGGCCCCTTGCCGGCCACTTCGTCGAGGATGCCCTGATAGTTCCGGAGGTTCGCCGGAAGCGGTTTCACGGAAGCGTAGGGTTCCCACGGCGCAAGGTCTGGTTTCCGGGTTTCTACGTAGATTTCGTCGTAGGCGTTGGTAGCGGTGGACTTAAAGAGGAGGAACCAGGCGCCGACCGGGCCGTACGCGTCCTTGAACCGGACGGGAACGAACCGGATCTCCTGACAGGTCTGCTCTGCGCCGGCCTTCAGGGTGAAGTAGGTGCTGGACCCGGTCTGGAACGGCGGGTACCAGGTGCGGCCCAGGCCCTCGCCGGTAGAGCGGGGCCGGAAGACGTGCACGGCGCCGCCCATGTTGGCGAGTACCGCTTTCGCCTTGAAGACGTAAATCTTTTCTTCGCGGGTGCTGAATCCGATCGCGCCCGCGATCCGGTCGCCGTCCATCAGCGGCTCGATAATGAAAACGCGCTCGTAAAGCTCGCCGCCCGCGTCGGTCAGCGCCTTTTTCGCGGCTTCCGCGACGATGATCTTGTAAGACTCGCCGCTGATCATCACCTGCCAGGCGCCGGAACGAATCGGCTTGCCCTCTGCGTCACGCCAGATCGGGAGGCCCCATTTCTCGAAAAGGTGGACGCTGGAGTCCACGTGCCGGGCGATGTCGTAAGCCAGGTCTTCCCGGGCCACGCCCATCATATCGTTGCGGACCATCCGGGCGAAGTCCGCCGGGGTGCGCTCGCCGCCTGCCGTGTTCATGTACATGTTGATGGCCGAGAGGCCCTGCGCCACCGCGCCGCTCCGGTCGGTGGCGGCCTTGTCCGCAACGACTATCTTAAGGCCGTTTTTCTTGGCCCAGTACGAGGCCTCAAACATCGCGCCGCAGCCCGCCATACCGCCGCCGCAAATCAAGATATCCGTTGTGATTTCAACAGTTTCGAAGTTCGGGACTGGCATTCTTTTAACCTCCTCCGTCAACTATTTTAAGGAAAGGGTAGCGAGATCAAACCCGGCGGATTCCGGTTCGGTCCACAGGTACTGGTCGTTGATGTCGTTAGCCTTGGAACCGTCGCCATAGCCGCCGTTCGGGACTGCGCCGCCCTCAGGCGTGGTGCGGATGGGGAACTTGAAGCGCTTCACTTCGCCGTCGCGGAACTTAATGGTCCACATGATGTCCTGAGAGCCCCGGAGCGGTACGCACTGCGAACCCATGGGCACGAAGTCAGCGTAGCCTCTCACGTCAATAGCCTGCTGGGGGCAGATCTTGGCGCAGCAGAGGCACTCCCAGCACAACTGGGGATCGCGCTGGTAGGACTTCATGCGTTCTTTATCGAGGATCATCAGGTCGTTGGGGCAGATGTACATGCATGCGGTCTTATCCTGGCCCTTGCAACCGTCGCACTTTTCGGCGATTACGAATGCAGGCATAACTCAACCTCCTCAAAATGATTTTGGTTCTGTTTCGGAGCCTTTATCTTGGGGGATACTTAAGAGGTAGAACGCTAATCTCTTACTGCAACCACCTCCTTACAAACGTATAAGATGAGGCTAAAGGTAGCTTGTGGTGAGCATTTCTCTTAAGTGCAAAACCGCTACGCCCCAGACTTTGTGATATTGTGTACAAATACCACCAGATAGCCCGGCTTCAACACGAGAGAAGATCCACCTCTTGGCCAGAACCTCTAATCTGTTTCAGGCAGCCCTCTGTGATAAGGTTTCTCGGGGCCAGCGGGTGTTTGTGTTCATTTTAACAATGTCGCTCTGGCTTGTCAAGCAGTTGGTTAATTTTTTGCACTCAATTTCTAACCGCATCTTGCCACGCGTTTTTGGTTCGATATG
>JASEJH010000193.1:0-1119 GCA_030016455.1 Thermoanaerobacteraceae bacterium | reverse complement strand
TGAAGTAAAAACCAAATTTTATATTGAATTTTTGCGAAAACTTGCAGGAAAATTTTGTGTTCTACCGAAAGCATTAATAATACCGCGGGCAAGGGGTGAAGCCGTGGGGGTCGGTTTTGGGCTCCGTCAAGCAACCATCCTGGTGTTTTCCTGGATGCTTCCGGTTTTGCTGCGCCTGTTGGCCGACGTACCCATAGGTAGAGAAGCCTGGGCCCTTTACGTGATCCCGGCGGCGTTGCTGGGGTTCATCTGGGGACTGAGGGGGACCGTAGCCGCAACAATCGTAAGCAGTGTCCTCATAAGTATGGTTGCGCTCTGGACAAGAACGAGCAGCGAGCTGTGGGCGGCGGTGGTGCTGGGGGGCGTCTCGCTATTCATCGGCTTGCTGTTCGAGTACGGGCGGAATAAAGAAGCGGAGCTTCGCGACATGATTGATAACCTGCAGCAGCTTGTGGTAACCGATTCCCTGACCGGCGTTTTTAACCGCCGTTATTTATTTGACCGCTTAAACGCGGAAGTTGCGCGGGCGAGAAGGTATAATTTGCCGGTTTCGGTGATTATGCTCGATATAGATGACTTCAAAACCTATAACGACAGGTACGGCCACATTGCCGGCGACGTGCTCTTGCAGACTATTGCCAAGACGATTCGGGGAGCGCTCCGGCAGGAGGATGTGGTGGTGCGCTACGGCGGCGACGAGTTTGCAATTATTCTGACCGCTGCCGACGCGCGTTCGGCGTGGTCCACCGCCGAGAGGTTGCGCAACGCTGTGAAAAGCGCCGGAATGAATATCAGCCTGGGCGTGGTCACCTACCCGCAGGATGCCACGACTGCCGAAGAACTGCTGCGCAGGGCCGACTACTACCTGTTGGCCGCGAAAGCTGCCGGGAAGGATCAGGCCTACGCGCTTCAGGTTTAGCGGCAGATAAGGTCCCGGTGCGAATTGAATAGTGTCTTGTTTAACCCTATAATAATATAAGGGTTTTTGTTTGATTCCATTTCCGGGAGGGATGTCGTTGAACAGAATGCGGGTATGGCTGTTGATGGCGGTTCTTTCAGTGATTCTGGTGTTGATTGGCCGGTCTTTTCTCGGGCCCCAGGGAGCGATCATTTTCTTCC
>JASEJH010000192.1 GCA_030016455.1 Thermoanaerobacteraceae bacterium | reverse complement strand
GGTGCTGGAAGGTGCCGGATACAAGGTGATTACGAACCGGGAAGGGGCCAACCTGATCACGGGCGTGACGACGGCATTTTTGCGGGCTTCCCGGGTCGGGGGACGGCTGGACTGCGACTGGGCGCTCCTTGAGGTGGACGAGGCCGCCTTTCCCCGCGTGGCCGAAATACTGAGCCCCAGGGTGGTGGTGATCACCAACTTCTTCCGCGACCAGCTCGACCGCTACGGGGAACTTGATAAGACAGTTTCTTACATCAGAACGGCTATCGAGGGGGTCCCCTCCGTAAAACTGGTGCTTAACGCCGACGATCCGCTGGTAGCCCAGCTTGCGGATACGGGTTTGCCCCGGATTTTTTATGGCCTGGGGGCGCCGACCAGGGGCGAGAACGCCCGGAGTGTGACCAGGGAGGCGCGATTCTGTCCTTACTGTGGACAAGAGTTCGTTTACGCGTATTACCACTACAGCCAGTTAGGGGCTTACCGTTGTTCCGGCTGCGGTTTTGCACGGCCGGCGGCCGAGGTGGAGGCCCGCAGGATCAGGATTCGCAACGGGGTTACGGAGTGTACCGTAAGGGTGAAAGACAAAATCCTGGGGCTGACCTTGCCCACGGGCGGTTTCTACAACGTTTACAATTCACTGGCGGTTTTCGGCGCGGCGCTGTACCTGGGAATAACGCCGGAGGCGGTGGCGGTGAGCCTCAGCCGCTATGTCCCTGCTACCGGGCGCCTGCAGGAGTTCCGCCACCGGGGGCGGCCGGTTTACCTGAACCTGGTCAAAAACCCCGCCGGATTCAACGAAAGCCTGCAACTGCTCACCACCGCCCCTGAGCGCAAGGACGTTTTCATTGCCCTCAACGACAACGACGCGGACGGGCGCGATATTTCCTGGATCTGGGACGTGGATTTCGAGTGCCTGGAAGGCTGCGAAAGCATCCTGCGGTTTATTTGTTCCGGGAAACGGGCCGAAGAAATGACGCTGCGGCTCAAGTACGCCGGGGTGCCGGCGGAAAAGATCGAGGCCTGCGCCGACCTGGCAACTGCCGTCCGGAAGACGCTTGCAGGAACGGGTGACGGGGTCTATTTTCTGGCGACTTACACCGCGCTCTGGCCGGTGGAGAAAATATTGCGGCGGTATGCCGAGGAGATCAACGGTGCTGACCGTCTGTCATCTTTACCCCGATCTTCTTAACCTTTACGGAGACAGGGGAAACGTCATCGCCTTCGTCCGCCGCTGCCAGTGGCGCGGGATCCCGGTCCGGGTCCAGGAGGTAAACCTTGGCCAGCCGGTGGACTTCGGGGCGGTGGATTTTCTGCTGCTGGGAGGGGGTTCCGACCGCGAGCAGGAACTCATTACCGCGGACCTGCAGCAGCGCGCCCCGGACCTGGCAGCTGCGATTGAGGAGGGCCTCGTGGTTCTGGCTATTTGTGGCGGCTACCAGCTTCTCGGGCGGTATTACCGGACTCTGGAAGGGGCGGAGATACCGGGACTCGGGATTCTCGACCTTTACACGGAGGCGGGTACCAAGCGGCTCATCGGAAACATCGCCGTGGAGATCGAACTGGACGGCAGGAAAATCCACGCCTGCGGGTTCGAAAACCATTCCGGCCAGACCTTTCTCGGAAAAGTGAAGCCTCTGGGGCGCGTGTTGAAAGGCTACGGCAACAACGGGCAGGACGGTCTGGAAGGAGCCCGTTACAAGAATGTCTTTTGCACCTACCTGCACGGCCCCCTGCTTCCCAAAAACCCGGCTCTCACCGACCATCTCCTGCAGTTGGCGCTGCGGCGCAGGGGGATGGAGGCCGGTCTAACCCTGCTGGACGATGTCTTTGAAACCCGGGCGAACCGCGTGATGCTCCGCCGCCTGGGCATCAAGAAATAAAAAATTGTTATTGCGGTTTGAGCATAAAGCTGGTACAATTTTCGTAGATATTGTATACAGGATACATTGCCTCGAAGGGAGGAAGTTCAGTGTACCTGGTCACCTGGCTCGAAGGAGAAGAGGTGGAGTACCGGTTGCTGTCCTCCGAGGAGTCTTTGGACGAGGTGGAAGAAGAGAAAAACTCGATTGTGGTCGAATTTGACGCCTGACAACCACCTGCTTTGGAAAATGAAAAAATGGCCGCCGGGAGGCGGTTTTTTTATTGGTCGTTAACGGAAGCATTTCACTTAGTTGCGGATTTGAACAGGATTTGAAGGGCGGGCGGTGAAAGAGTTCTTGGTTGGGTACAGAGGAGTTGGACTAAGTGGACGGCGGGCGGTTTTGGGAAGTTGACGTGTTTCGGGGCGCGGCCATCGTAATGATGGTGGTTTACCACGTGGCCTGGGACCTCGGTTACTTTGGCTATTACGCCGGAGATCTGGCCGCCGGGCCCTGGCTTGTCTTCCAACGCACCATCCTGACCGCGTTCGTCTTTGTGGCGGGGGTCTCCCTGTGGCTGAGCTATGCGCTGCGGGGGCGGGTGCACTTCGGTTGGTACATCAGGCGAGGGCTTAAACTGCTGGGCTGGGGGTTCTGCATTACCGTGGTCACCGCCGTTTTCCTGGAGGAAGGTACCGTTTTCTTCGGGGTGCTGCACCTGATCGGTCTGGCGGTCATCTGCGCCTATCCGTTTTTGCGACTCGGGCCTGCCAATCTTCTTCTGGGGGCGGGTCTGCTTGTCCTGGGCGGTTGTCTGGAACGGGTCCCGGTGGGTTCCCCCCACCTGCTTTGGCTGGGGCTCTGCCCCCGGGATCTATACATGGTGGATTACGTTCCTTTTCTTCCCTGGTTCGGGGTGGTGCTGCTCGGGGTATCCGCCGGCTTCGTCTTATACCCCGGCGGGAGGCGGCTGCTGCGACTGGAGGAAGCGAATAACTTCCCTCTAATCCGGCTGCTTGCGTTTTTGGGGCGAAAATCGCTTTTCATCTACCTGGTCCACCAGCCGGTGCTCTTCGGTCTTTTTTCCGCACTCCAGCTTCTGCAGCACCGGCCGCCCGTCTGATTTGGACGACCGAAAATCAAGCCGGTGTGTTATAATAAACCGGTAAATAAAAGAAAGGGGCGTTTTGGTTGGAATTAACGTTGGCCCACAGTCCCGACGCCGACGATGCCTTCATGTTTTCGGCCCTGGGGCTGGGAAAAATCGATACCGGCGGGTACTCGTTTCTGCACGTCTTAAAGGATATTGAAACCCTCAACCGGGCGGCAATGGAAGGGGTTTACGATATTTCGGCCGTTTCCTTCCACGCCTACCCTTACGTGGCCGGCGACTACGTGTTGCTTTCATGCGGGGCGAGCGTGGGCGACGGATACGGGCCGCTCGTAGTGGTGCGGGAAGATGCACCGGAGGGCGCCGAGCCCGCGAGGGTTGCGGTGCCGGGGGAGTTGACCACGGCCTACCTGGTGCTGAAGCTGTGGCGGCCGGGGGTTGAGACCGTGGCGATGCCGTTCGACCGGATCGGGGAGGCGGTGCGCGACGGCAAAGTGGAAGGCGGCCTTTTGATTCACGAGGGACAGTTGACCTACGCACGGGAAGGGCTGAAGAAAATCGTTGACCTCGGGGCGTGGTGGAAGGAGGAGACGGGGCTACCGCTCCCCCTGGGGGGAAATGTGCTGCACCGGCGGCATGCGGCGCACGCGGCGGAGATAAACCGGCTCCTGCGCGAAGCGATTATCTGGGCGCTTGCGCACCGGGAGGAAGGGCTGCGGCACGCGCTTGCCTACGCGCGAGGGCTTGATCCCGGAGAGGCCGACCGCTTTGTAGGGATGTACGTGAACGCGTGGACGGTTGATCTCGGGGAGACCGGCCGGGAGGCGGTGGCGGAGTTGTTGCGGCGGGGTTACCGGGCGGGAATTATCCGTGCGGAGCCCTGCCTCGATTGGGTAGTCGGATAAAGGGCGGTGATTGCGAATGAAGGTCCTGGTAACGGGCGGGGCCGGGAGGCTGGCCCGGGCGGTGGTGGCGGCTGCCCGGGAAGCATCCGCCCGCCTGGCCTAGCGGCACGCGCCGCG
>JASEJH010000191.1 GCA_030016455.1 Thermoanaerobacteraceae bacterium | reverse complement strand
CTCCAACGCCTGTTTACTTGAGTGCAGGTGGTACCACAGAGTTGAGTGCTGGGCAGTGAAGTTTGTAAAGCGGTCTCATAGGAGTAAAGAAAAGATGCGGGCAAAATTGCGGTGGGGCTTTTTGTTTTTTCCTCTCGTCGCGGGAGCGGTCGTCTTAGCAATCCTCGTGACCAGGGGCGGATGGGTTTCCGCCTCCAGAGAAGAACTTGTAAGGCCGGAGACGGTGGTGATCGTCGAACGGCAGTATCTCTGCGGGGAGCAGGACCTGGTGTCGGAAGGGTCGGCACCACAGGTGTTTATCGGGCTGGACGCAGAGGAGTTGAGGGAACGTTTTCTCGTAAACTCCGGGTGCGAGGTGGAATCGCGTTTGCCGGCCGCGATCCGGCTTACGTACAGGGTCCAGGATTTCTGTCCGCACCACCGGTCGTTTTGCCACCTTGGCCTGAAGGACGGTTTCATGGCGGTATTTCAAGGGCCGCTGGGCTTTAACCACCGGGTTTTGCGCTACGAGCGTTCGCTGAGGGAAGAATCGCTTACGCCGGGGCTGCGGCAAAAGCTCACCCAGGGAATGGATTTTGCGGCGCAGCCGGAAACGGTCCGGGCCCAGTTGCGGCGGGAACTGGAGTATTCTAGCGAAACCGAGTTGAATGCCGCCCTGGAGAACATAGATGAGTTGCAGGAATAGCAGGCCGGGTGTCGAATAAGCGGAGTAACGGCATCCTGGAGATTTTTGGCCCGCGGCGGTGCGGTTGGAGCCGGCGCCTTGATTCTGCCGGTTTTGCCGGCTGCCGGCGGCGCATCCGAATGCCGAAAGGGGGGCGGGTATGCTGGTACTGGGAATTGACCCGGGGACGGCAATTACCGGGTACGGCCTGGTCCGGGGAGGCGGGGGCGCAAGGCTTGTTCCGGTAGATTTCGGTTGTATCCGGACGGAAGCTAACTGGCCATTGACCCGCAGGCTGCAGGCGATCTACCGTGGGATCCTGCAGGTGATCCGACAATTCAAACCCGATGCGGTGGCGGTGGAGGAGCTTTTTTTCAGCAAGAACGTCCAGACCACGACGGCGGTCGGTTACAGCCGGGGCATGGCCCTTCTGGCGGCGACGGAGGCGGGCTGTCCGGTTTTCGAATATCCGCCGGCGGTGGTGAAACGGGCGGTGACCGGGCAGGGGCGCGCAGCCAAGGAACAGGTGCAGTACATGGTCCAGCAGTTGCTCAGGTTGGAAGCGCCTCCCGTACCGGATGACGTGGCGGATGCGCTGGCGGTGGCCATTTGCCACCTGCACACCGCGTTGACGGCGCAGGCGCTGACATCCAAGGATTAGATCCGGCGGGGCCCAAATGATCACCTATTTGCGTGGAAAATTGGTCCGGGCGGCGGCGGGGTCCGCGGTAATTGAGGTCGGCGGTGTGGGCTACCATGTGCACATCCCCCTTTCCCTGGGCGCCCGTCTTCCCCGGCCGGGGGCGGAATGCCGGCTGTACACGCATTTCCTCCTGCGGGAGGAGCAGGTGGCACTCTATGGTTTCGGGACCGAAGAGGAACGCGATCTTTTCGTCCTGTTGCTGGGTGTGAGTGGTGTGGGGCCGAAGGCGGCCCTGGCGATCCTTTCCTGTTTGTCGGTACAGGAGATTGAACGGGCGCTGCTGGAAGAAGAGGCCTCCGTTCTGCGGATGGTACCGGGAATTGGGGAAAAGACCGCCCAGCGGATACTGCTGGAGTTGAAGGACAAATTCGCTAAGCGGGAAGAAAGCGTGCCGGAAGAAACCGCAGACGCGGTTGAGGCGCTGGTGAGCCTGGGCTACCGGCGCGGCGAGGCCCGGGAAGCGGTGCGGCATGCGGTAAAAGGTGGCGCCGGTGATCTGGAGACCATCTTACGGTCAGCCCTCGGTTTGCTCTTAAAGCGGAAGGGCGGGAGTGCCTAATGAGTGAGATGCGGGTAGTTTCTCTCGAAGTCCAGCCGGAGGATGCATTGGTCGAGGCGACACTGCGGCCGAGAACCCTGAAGGAGTTTATCGGGCAGGCGAAGGTTAAAGAAACCCTGCGGGTCACCATCGAAGCGGCCAGAAACCGGGGAGAACCGGTGGACCACATCCTGCTCTTCGGCCCGCCCGGCCTGGGCAAAACGACCCTGGCGCGGATTATTGCTACCGAGATGGGGGTCGGCATCAGGATCACCTCCGGCCCCGCCGTCGAGCGGGCCGGGGACCTGGCGGCGGTTTTGACCAACCTGGCGGCAGGAGACGTCCTTTTTATCGATGAGGTGCACCGTCTCAGCCGGGCAGTGGAAGAAATCCTTTACCCGGCGATGGAAGACCGGGCGCTGGATATCATTATCGGCAAAGGGCCTGGTGCCCGTTCGGTGCGGCTGAACCTTCCCCCTTTCACGCTGGTCGGGGCGACCACCAGGGCCGGACTCCTTTCCTCACCACTGCGGGACCGTTTCGGTCTGATTGCCCGCCTGGACTACTACGAGGTGGAGGAACTGGTGGTTGTGGTTACCCGTGCGGCAAAGCTCCTGGGAATTACCGTCACCCCCGCAGGAGCCCAGGAAATCGCGAAGCGTTCCCGGGGAACGCCGCGGGTCGCGAACCGGTTGTTGCGCCGGGTCCGGGACTATGTGGAGGTGCGGGAGGAAGGCGTCATTACGGAGGAGGCGGCCCGGGCGGCCCTGGATTTTTTAGGAGTGGACGAACTGGGACTTGACGCCACCGACCGGAAGCTTTTAACTACGCTGATCGAGCGGTTCGGCGGGGGGCCGGTCGGTATCGAAACCCTTGCTGCGGCTTCCAGCGAGGAAGTGGTGACGCTGGAAGACGTGGTCGAGCCTTACCTGATGCAGCAAGGGCTGCTCGCGCGCACCCCGCGCGGCAGGGTGGCTACGGCGCTGGCTTACCGGCATTTGCAGTTGACGCCGCCGGCCGGGGAAAGCGTCCAGGAGACGCTGTGGTAGAAAACGGCAGCCGGCAGTTGGAAGTCAGCGGCGGCGGTTGGAAGTCAAAAGCAGCAGCGGGTGAGGGACCAGGAGGCGGGGGCAGGAGGCAGGCAGCAGGGGGCAGTGGCGGAGCGGGGGGAGGCAGGTGGAGTTTTGCGGTTCCCTGGGCAGAACGCCGGAAGCGCGAAAGCCGGCAGAGAGCAGAGTAGTTCATGCGGGCCTGCGGCCCCGCACCACGGAAGCATGAAAATGGACCCGTAGCTGGTTGCTCAGATGCAGCAGCGTAGCATAGACGGAGCGCGGCAAGGAGCAAGCAGTACAAGGAAGGCGCAACTGGCCGAACCGGAGCGTACAGAGAAGTACGTGAGGATTCGGACAGTGAGCCTGACGCTGTAATGCGCCGCTCATTGCCGCGCCTGATGAAAGAACGCCTATTTTTGAGGGAGTCTGGCTGTTTGAGGTGAAAAGGATTTGCGGGTGCTCCTGCACGTTTGCTGCGGCCCCTGCGCGATCTACCCTTTAAAGGAGTTGCGTGGCGAGGGGCACGCGGTGCACGGTCTTTTCTTTAACCCGAATATTCACCCCTATACGGAATACCGGCGCCGGCGGGAAACGCTTGCGGCGTATGCAGAAAGCGAAAACTGGCCCGTCATCCTGCCGCGGGAATACCCGGTGGAGGAATACTTTCGCCTGGTGGCCTTCAGGGAGTCGGAACGGTGCCGGTTCTGCTATCACCTGCGTTTGCGCCAGACGGCGGGAGTGGCAAAGCGCGGGGGTTTTGACGCCTTTACCACCACACTGTTGGTGAGCCCGTTTCAAAAGCACGATTTGCTGCGCGAGGTCGGTGAAGCGGTGGCGGCGGAGTACGGCGTGCCGTTCTTTTACCGCGATTTTCGGGCCGGTTTCAAGGAAGGTGTGGCCCGTTCAAAGGAATTGGGGATGTACCGCCAGCAGTACTGCGGCTGCGTCTTCAGCGAAAAGGAAAGGTTTTTCCGGGAGGAGTCGTAATGGAGCTCTGGCAGAGTTTCGGGAAGGTGCTGGTGATAACGGGGGTTCTTTT